>JBGTRP010000453.1:0-6293 GCA_041940685.1 Acanthopleuribacteraceae bacterium | reverse complement strand
AGCCCACCGACGACGTCGATCGCCAGCGCGCCCAGCAGCTCGGCCGGCGCGTCGAGGCGTGAGGCCGAGTCGTGATTGCCGCCGATCACCACCGTCTGCAGATGCGGCGCGGCCCGGGCCGAGCGATCCAGAAAGGAAAACCAAAGGCGGTTGGCCGCCGCCGGCGGGTTGGCGGAATCGAAGACATCGCCGCTGATCAGCAGCGCATCGACCCGCTCTTGGACAAGCACTTCCACCAGCCAATCCAGGAAGCGCTGATGCTCGTGGATGCGGGGAACCCCGTGGAGCGTATGACCGAGATGCCAATCGGAGGTATGCAAGAGTCTCATGGCGCGGCTTTCCCCTTTCCAATGCTGCCTATTTGAGCATGAACCCCTGCCAAAATCCAACACATTCCACGCCCGCGAAAGGCCGGCAACCGCGCCGCGCGCGAGGCGGCGCAAGACTAGCCATGCTACAATGCGTCCCATTCGCGGCGAGCCTCGTCAGGCACCGCGGGGAGCAGTTTTCTATGGCAAAAGACACCCTTTCCCCGGAAGAAATGGCCCGTTACAACCGCCACCTGCGGCTCGCGGATTTCGGACTCCCCGCCCAATTGCGACTGAAGGCGGCCCGCGTGCTGCTCATCGGCGCGGGGGGCTTGGGCTGTCCGCTGGGGCTGTACCTCGCGGCCTCCGGGGTGGGCCACATCGGCGTGGTGGATTTTGACCGGGTGGAGATCAGCAACCTGCAACGCCAGATCGCCCACAAATCTGCCGATGCCGGCATGAACAAGGCGCGCAGCCTGACCGCGGCCATGAGCGCGTTGAATCCCAGCATCGAATGTCTGCCCTATGAAAGGCGGTTGAGCGCGGATTGGGTGGAGGACCTGTTTTCGACCTATGATCTGATCATCGACGGAACGGATAATTACCGCACCCGTTACCTGGTAGCCGATGCCTGCTATCTCGGCGGGAAGCCGCTCATCTACGGCGCCATCCACCGATTCGAGGCGCAACTCTCGGTATTTGTTCCCGGAGTGGGGCCATGCTACCGCTGCCTGTTCCCCGTGCCGCCAAACCCCGGCCAAACGCCGTCTTGTGATGAGGCGGGCGTATTGGGAGTGTTGCCCGGCGTGGTGGGCGTGATGATGGCGACCGAGGCCATCAAGCTCATCTCCAAAACGGGTCATCCGCTAACCGGGAAATTGCTCCTCTACAACGCCCTGGACCAGAGCACGCGCCATATTCGATTGGAGCGCGACCGGACCTGCCCGCTGTGCGGCGACCAACCCAGCATTACCTATCCCCGCGAGGAAAAATTTCCATCCTGCGCGCCGGAAGCGCCCAGCGTGGACGTGACAGAGGCGCGCCGGCTGAAGGAACGCGGCGTCCTGTTCCTGGATGTCCGTGATCAATTGGAATGGGAGACCTGCCATCTTTCCGGCGCGCTTCACATCCCCCTGGACCGTCTGAAACGGGATGCGCTTGCCGAAGTCCCCACCACGCGGGAGTTGGTCGTCTATTGCCACAAGGGAATTCGCAGCCGAAGCGCGGTGGCGCTGCTACGCGATTGGGGTTATGAAAAGGGCGTGAGCATGGAAGGCGGCATCGACGCCTGGGCCCGTGCGATCGAACCGGCCATGGTCCGTTACTAATTCACATTCCCCGCCAGTGGAGCCGACAATGAAACTCTTGCTATTTCAGGTGAAATCCTTCTACTGGAAATCCTTTTCCAAAACGCTTGAAGAGGTGGAGGAACAGGAGGTCGAAGAAAGGGTGAGCGACGCGGTGGTGGCGTTCCTCCACGCCGAGACCGAGGACCCGGAAAAAACCAAGCTCGAGACCAAAATCCTTAAAAATATCAAGTGGCTGGCCAACAAGCGGAATTTTAAGAATGTGGTGCTCCACTCGTTCACGCATTTATCCGAGTCAACCGCTCCCCCGGCCTACGCGCGCGGGCTGCTCGACCGCCTTGCTGAACGGCTAAACACCTCGGGTTACCGGGTGCGCCAAACGCCGTTCGGCTACTTTTGCGCATGGGACCTTTCGGTTCATGGCGAGTCCCTGGCCAAGGTGTTCAAGTCCCTTTGAGCCCACCTGTCCCGGTTCGGATGCTCAACTGTTTTTGCGCAGTTCCTGCAGCACCTGCTTCGCGCAAGCCTTGAGCGTATCGTAAACGCCAACGCCCTTGGGCGCGACCGCCTCGAACACGGGCTCGTCCTTGATGCGCAGCTCTTGGATCATCTCCTCGGTGGGCATGGCCGTGGGCAGGTCGCGCTTGTTGAGTTGCAACACATAGGGAATCTTCTGGATGTCGAAGCCCTGTTCCTTGAGATTCTTGTCTAGGTTGTCGATGCTTTCCAGGTTGGCGTCGAGTCGAGCCTCCTGGGAGTCGGCCACAAAAATGACGCCATCAATGCCCTTGAGAATCAGCTTGCGGCTGGCGTTGTAGAAGACCTGGCCGGGCACGGTATACAAATGGAACCGCACCTTGAGCGAGCGAATCGAACCCAGGTTCAGGGGTAGAAAGTCGAAAAATAGGGTTCGATCCGTTTCCGTGGCGAGCGAGATCATCTTGCCCTTATTGTTCGGACTCGTTTTTTCGTAAATATATTGAAGGTTCGTAGTTTTTCCGCAGAGGCCAGGACCGTAATAAACAATTTTACAATTGACTTCTCTGGCGGCATAGTTGATGAAAGCCATAACCCTCTATCCAACTGTAAATTTTTAGCCGAAAAGGTTGTCGATATCTTCGTCGGTAATTTCGGAAAAGGCGTGTTCCACATCATAGTTGGGAACGCTCTTGGCCTTTTCAAGGATGGCCTCAAAAATATGGGTCAACTCTAATGAGGCTTTTTTTACCCGAAGCCGAACCAAACCGAGGGAGGATCGATCATCGAAAATGACGACCAGAATGACCCGATTCGCCACGATCGAAATATGTACATTATCTTTTTCACCCTCATGAAAAAGAATGGAAAACTCCTTCTCACCGATAAGTTTGGCAAGCCCGTCGGTAGCGGCAACATTGCCCGCGGTCAAGGAAGCCAATGAGGTGGGATCAATGCCGCCGATATCGCCGGCCGCCGCGATCTGTTGTCCGTTCTTATCCACGACAAATACAATCCGGGAACGGGCGTCCAGGTGCAACTGATTGATGATTCCCTGAATTTCCTGCAATTCCTTATCGTAAAGGATTAAATCCATTGGAAAAGTATCCTCTTAAAAATAATTGTGCCATCCATGGTTCGCGGCCAGATCCACCATTATAGAGGCATATTTTCTTAGAAGGCAAGAAAATGACGGCCGGGAGTTGAAGCGGTATTTCGTACCCGCTGGCGGTTTCCTTGCGAAAACCGTGCTCGAGGCACCTATGTTCGCCTGAAATCCTTGATCATTCTACCATTAACTTCCAGGCTATTCCTTTTAAAAAAGGATTTCTTTCCTGGTCTGCCGTCCCGCGGTCACCGCGACGCCAACCCGGGCCCCGGAACTTGGAGACCGGGCGCCAAATCGCGCCCGGCCCCCAACCGAAAGTTTGGTTTAGCCCGAAAAACGCCCTACCCCATTGGCGGATGGGTTCGCTACAATGAGGGACGTCAAAGAATGGACCATGGAAGGGAAACGCCTTGATTGGATATGGAGCATGAGAAAGGTAGTGGTCATTGGAGTCGCGGGGGGCTCCGGCAGTGGGAAAAGCACATTTGCGAACCTGGTCAGCGCGAACCTGGATGATGCGGAGTTGGCGGTTATCCGCCACGATGCCTACTACCGGCCGCTGGACCACCTGCCGCTCGAAAAACGGAAGAAAATCAACTTCGATCACCCGGCCAGTCTCGATACGCCATTGCTTATCGAGGCCGTCAAGGATCTGGTTGCCAACAAGTCCGTTCGGGTCCCCGATTACGACTTCAACCTTCACACCCGCAAACCCACCTACCAGATCATCGACCCTCCCGCGGTGTTGCTCGTCGAGGGCATTTTGATTTTTGCGGATCCGGACCTGCGCAAGCTTTTCGACATGAAGATTTTTATCGATACGGATGACGACGATCGCCTCATTCGCCGTATCCGGCGCGATATTCACGAACGGGGCCGGGAACTCACCAACGTGCTGGAGCAATATCAAAAGACCGTCAAACCCATGCATCTGGAATTCGTGGAACCCTCCAAACGCTGGGCCGATATCATCATTCCCCACGGCGGCAAAAACAAGGTCGGTCTGGACTTGATCAGCCGCAAGCTGCATATGTTGTTAAAGCGGGATTATCCCGAGGAATTGCACGGCTGAAAGGCCCGCACCGGAGAGGACCCATGTTTCAACCCGAGGACTTTCAAATCAGGCATTTGGGACCCTGTAAGCTCGACGCGAGGCAATTCGGCACCCTGGAAAATCTCACGGCAGAGGATTTTTGGGTCAGCGAAGAGGAGCGGGTGCCCTTCAAGGTAACCTTTCGCCGCGGCGAATGTCCGGATTGGGAGCTCTCATTCGAGCGCGCTGGCGCGCGCGACCGCCTTTACTTCGACCCCACGAAAGTGACCGCCGGGATTGTAACCTGCGGCGGAATCTGCCCTGGGCTCAATGACGTGATCCGCGCGTTGTTCATGGAGCTTTACCATGTGTACGGAACCCGTAAAATATTGGGTTTCCGCTTCGGCTTGCGGGGGCTCAACCCGGCAAGCGGCCTGCCGCCCACCCGCCTGACCCGCGACCTGGTGGAGAATATCCACACCATCGGCGGCTCGATTCTGGGCACCTCGCGAGGTTTTGTGGAACCGGGGATCATCGCCGAAAACCTAGGGCGGTCGGGGGTCAATCAACTATTCGTGGTGGGTGGGGACGGCACCCAGCGCGCGGCCCACGCGATTTGGCAAGCCGCCGAGCGAATCGGTTATCCATTGGCGGTGGTGGGCGTCCCCAAAACCATCGATAACGATATCAACTTCGTCTACAAAACCTTTGGTTTCGATTCCGCCGTTTCCTTTGCCAAAACCGCGCTGGACGCCGCGCATATTGAGGCCAAGGGCAACCCCAACGGGATCGGGCTCGTCAAGGTGATGGGCCGGGATTCGGGTTTCATCGCGGCCTACGCCACGCTCGCCTCCATCAATGTCAACTTCACTCTTATCCCCGAGGTCGCCTTCCAATTGGATGGACCCGGCGCCTTGCTGGATGTGCTGGAGAAACGCATCCGCAAACGGGGACACGCGGTGATCGTGGTCGCGGAAGGCGCGGGTCAGGACCTCTTCAAGAACCAGGCGCGGGCCATCGACGCCTCCGGCAATGTCAAGCATGCCGATATCGGCGTCTATCTCAAGGAACGCATCGTCGAACATTTTAAGCAGAAGAAAATTGAAATGAACCTCAAGTACATCGACCCCAGTTATATGCTGCGTAGCCTGCCCTCCAACGCGACCGACAGCATCTTCGCCGCCGACCTGGCCCGTTACGCGGTTCACGCGGCGATGGCCGGCAAAACCGATGTCATGATCGGCCGTCGATTTAACCAGTTCATCCACGTTCCCATTCCCCTCGCCACCATTGAACGCAAAAAAATCGATCCGCGCGAGGCCTTGTGGATGAGCGTGCTCCAGGCCACGGGCCAGCCCGCCAATCTGCTCGCCCGTTGATCGGCTTGCCTCTCCCGAACCGCCGAGACCTTCTAACGGGACGCCTCCTGCCGTTCGAGTTGGAGCGGCAGGGTCCTGACTGGGCGTCCCCGTCGTACCCCCCAGATGACAAAGGCCAGCGTGCTGAGATCAAAAACATTCGATTCTCTTCGCTCTCTGGAACCTGCCGCCTTGGCGGCCAGAGGCAGCAACATCCGCCTCTCAATTCAGGGCCGGTTCGGGCGTATTTTGGGGTAAAAACGCGGACGCGCCATTTTTTTCGTGACAGAAACGCCGCGAGATGGCATGATATTGCGGTTTGTCGCCCGCAAACCGGGCCCGTGAGCCATCACGCATTTAGAGATTCCAATCGAGGTCGAAAATGAAATCTGACATTCATCCAGAGCTACATCCCGTGGTTTTTGTAGACTCGAGCACCGAGGCCGAGTTCCCCACCCTGTCTACCATGACATCGGACTCCAAACGGGAAATCAACGGGGTAGAACACTACGAAATTCGCCTCGAAATTACCTCCGACAGCCATCCCTTTTGGACCGGCACCCAGAAACTGGTGGACACCGAGGGCCGGGTGGAGCGTTTCCGCAGAAAATACGGCAAAAAAACCAGTTAAACCAGTGACACACCCATGCCCAAAAGCCCCGAGACGGTCTCGGGGCTTTTTTATTGCCGCACCCCTATTCT
>JBGTRP010000452.1:0-6299 GCA_041940685.1 Acanthopleuribacteraceae bacterium | reverse complement strand
AAGTAGAGTAAGTCGTCGCTCGTCACAGACAAAGAGCGGGATGTACCGCACCCCCTTCTGGATGCTTTCTTCCTTCAGCTTCTGGATATTGGCCGCGTATTCGTTAATTTGGAAATGTTCCGTGTTCTCGAATACGTTTTGAATGAAGCGTGGATCCAGGCCGAAGGTGCCCTCCGTGGGTTTGACGAACTCAAACTCTTCCAGCACCATTTTGGCCATGTTGTTGTCCACCCCGCTGTCCGCGCGGCCCGCGTAGATCAGCGCCTTTTGCAGCAGCGAGAGGTTGGGGTTCTGCTTGGATTCGTAAAGCCGCGACATACAGGCCGTCAGACTGAGAAACTCCAGGCTGTGCGGCGCCACATGGGCCAGGTGTTTGCGTTCCTGCAACCATTGCCGCCTTTCGTTGGAGTAGGTGAAGGCGTAGATTTGCTCCTCGTCCTTGAAATGGACGGAAAGCGGCATTTCGATGAAGGTGGTGCGGGAGCGCAGGGCCTCGAATGACTCGTTGCCCATGAACATATTGAATTCGTGGAAGTTGGTGTGGCCGATGATCACGCCGTTAAAAGCGATCGGCGGCTGGCCCTCCGGCTTGAAAAAGCGGTCCTGGGTGGCGAACAGCAGTTCGTAGAGGAATTTGTCGGAGAGCTTGAGGATCTCGTGGATCTCCACGAAGCCGTTGGCCCCGGCGCAGAGCTCGCCCTTGTAGTCGTGGACGAGCGGATGCGATTCGCTGCCGAAACGCGGCAACAGGCTGTAGTCGATGTTGCCTACCAGCGATCCCGCTTCCTGGCTCTTCTCGTCCCGCGGCGTGTAGGAGCCGATACCGGTCTTGGTGCGGGCGTCGAAAACCATGCGCTTCACCTTCAGGTAACCCAGCATCTCGGTGAAGTCGATGTCCTTGTCTTGCATGAACTGGTCCAGCACGAACTTGGAAAAGGGCGAGACAAGCCCCGAGATCTTGATCTCGAAGCGGTTGTCGTAATGGGGGTGTTTGCCCAGGAATTCGTCCATGCCGTCAGGGTGGATGTTCGCGTTGAGTTCCTCGCAGAATTGCCCTCGCGCGTAATCCGGAATCACCTGCAGCGGACGCTCATAGATCGGGCTCTGTAGGTAGAAAATCCCGTTGGATTGGAACAGGGCGCGGTCCTTGAGGCGTTCATCCACCGTGGGCAGCAGCAAACTATAGGTCAACCCCTCTTCCGATTTAGAGTAGAGATTCAAAGAATTTTTAATGCCGTCCATGGAGCGCGACTTGGCCGAGCCGGGTGGGCCCAGCAGGATCCACAGGCGTTTGGATGCTTCCAAGCCCCGGCTGGCGTTGTCGATCTTTTCGACCAGGTTCTCCTTGGCTTTTTGCTGGCCGAACACGATGAAGGGGCCCACCATCTCGGCTTCCTCAAAGAACTGGTACCGATGCTTTACCGGCTTGCCGGGCATAATCGAACGCTCCACGCCCTTGGTGAGCACCATGTCGTGCAGCAGTTGAAAGGTGTCGCGCGTCACCCATGGCTTGCGGACCACGAGGTCCAGGTACTCCTGGAAGGAGAGTACCTCCTCGGCGCCCTGTTGTTCCCGCGAGCTTCCCAAAATCCGGTTGAGCCTTTCGAGCAACATTTGCCACCTCGCTAACAATTCAATTTTGTAATTTTTACGCTAAAGAAAGGATTGTGTTTTGGTAACAAAAGGGCGGAGGTGCTTTTTACTTGATCCTGTATTTTTTATCACGGCCTCATTTGAATTGAAGTCGCTTCAGTCGCGGCTGTTTCTTGAAAGGGGAATGGTGTGAGAAAACTCAAAATATGAGATTTCTCGGGAAACCGCTTAAGTGGTGAAACGAATTGAGACAATGAATCTATTCTGAACTTGATTGAATTTTACCTTAGTTTTCCATTTGAAACGAGGAAAGCCGCCATTTGGTGACGCCTGATGCATCGGGCTATCAAAATCAGCGCCCTACAGCAAGCGGCGGTGGGGAGCCAGCTCTTATTTTTTTCTCCGCCCCGGGGCGCCGCCTCCCGGCGGGCTTTTTGGGGGAGCAGGGCGAAACCTTCCCGTCGAAAACCAAATCTAGTGCTGGCGTGTCGGGCGCAAAGCGGCTAAAGTTTGGGTGCATTCGGCGGCCGGGAGGGCGGTCGACCGGGGCAAGCGCCAGCCAGGATGCGATCGGGAGGCGCCGGTTCGTCCGTTTCGTGAATTGGAGAATGGGGTCATCGGCATCAGGCCCTAATTCCAGGGGCCGGGACAGGCAAAGCAGCCACCGCTCCATGCATCTGGGTTCTCATTTCTGGTGAAGGGTCGCCTTGGCGATTCGAGGCTTGGCGCGATGTAGAAGTATGGGTCGCAAAGGCGGCCGGCGTGGAGGTAAAGGGAAGGATGGCACGTGGTTGGATCGTACCCATTGGAGGCGCGGAGGAAAAAGCGGGCGACCCCAGGATTTTAAGGCGGTTTGCGCGTTTGTGCGGCGGCCGTGAGGCCCGGTTGGTAGTCATTCCCACGGCCTCGCGGCTGGAGGATACGGGGCCGTCCTACGCGGCGATTTTCGAAGAGATGGGGGTTGCCGATGTGCGCGTGTTGCATTTTGAGAACCGAGAGGATGGCGAGCGGCCCGAGATGCTGCAAGCCCTGGAAGGGGCGGACGGCGTATTTTTGACGGGGGGCAATCAACTGCGGCTTACCACGCATTTGGGGGGCACCGCCTTTGCCAAGGCCTTGCGCCGAGCCAATGCCGCCGGGGTTCACGTGGCCGGCACCTCGGCTGGCGCGGCCTTTCTTTCCGCCCATATGATTGCCTTTGGCGCCGAGGGCCCAACGCCCCGGGGTGAAAAAGTGACCTTGACGCCCGGCTTGGGTTTGATTCATAGTGTGATTGTCGACCAGCACTTCCGGCAACGCGACCGTCTGGGCCGGCTGCTGACGGCATTGGCCTACAATCCATTTGCCGTGGGCATTGGTTTGGACGAGGATACCGCGGCCTTCATCGGCCACGACTACCAGGTCGAGGTGATGGGCAGCGGCGGCGTGACCGTGGTCGATGCCTCCAAACTCAAATACTCGTCCATGGCGAGCGCCCGGGCGGGGGAGCCGGTTTGCATGATCGGCGTCAAGATCCACATCCTCATCGAGGGCGCCACCTTTCATATCAAAACAAAGCGAGCCGAACCTTCCCGGGTCGGCGTGTAACCACTGGGAGCGCGCGGTGAAAGTCGTCAATCGAAATGTCTTTGTCGGGCCCAATCTGTACGCCAACTTTCCGGTCATCCTGCTGCGTATCGACCTGGGAGCGCTGGAGGATTGGCCCTCGTCCAAATTGGGCTCTGCCTTTATCGACGGGCTGGTCGCCGCTCTGCCGGGTCTTGCCGAGCATGGCTGTTCCTATGGGGAGCCGGGCGGGTTTCTCCGCCGGCTTCGCGAGGGCGAGGGCACCTGGATGGGGCATATTCTGGAGCATGTGGCGCTGGAACTGCAGAACATGGCCGGTTACCAGGTGACCTTCGGCCGAACGCGGGAAACCGGTGAAAAGGCGGGCGAGTACAACGTCGTTTTCGAATACGTCCAGGACGAGGTCGGTCTGGAGGCGGGAAGATTGGGCATCAAGCTGCTGACCTCTCTGCTGCCCGAGGCTCTCATTCCCGAGCGGTTCGATCCCACTGAATTTCACTGGGAAGAAGAGCGCGAAAGCTTTATTCGCTTTGCCCAGCGCCGCGCCTTCGGACCCAGCACCGCGGCCCTGGTCAAGGCGGCCGAGGATCGCGACATCCCTTGGATTCGGCTCAACCGATACAGTTTGGTGCAGTTCGGCCATGGTCGTTTTCAGCGCCGAATTCAGGCCACGATCACAAGCGAAACCCGGCATATCGCGGTGGAGATCGCATCCGACAAGGAAGACACCAATCAGATTTTGGGCGATTTGGGTTTGCCGGTGCCGCGCCAACGCCTGGTTTACAGTCCCGAGGATGCGGTGCGCGCCGCCGAGCGGATCGGTTTTCCTATCGTGGTCAAGCCGCTCAACGCGAACCATGGACGGGGCGTGTCCATCAACCTGACCGAGGCCGACCAGGTGCGCGAGGCCTTCCTGCAAGCGCGGCAGCACGCGCGCACCATCATCGTTGAATCCTTTATTGAGGGTTTCGATCACCGCATGCTGGTGGTCAACGGCGAGTTGGTGGCCGTGGCCAAACGAGTGCCCGGACATGTGATCGGCGACGGAGCGAGCAGCGTGGAAGAATTGGTCGCCAAGGTCAACGAGGACCCGCGCCGCGGAATCGGCCATGAAAAGGTGCTGACCCGCCTGGAAATCGACCATCAGGCGGAGCGTCTCATGCATCTCAAAGGCTACGATCGCAATACGATTCTCGCGGAGGGCGAATTGCTCTATCTGCGCTCCACGGGCAACCTGTCCACGGGCGGAACCTCCGTCGACATGACGGACGTGGTTCACCCGGATAACCGTGAAATGGCGGTGCGCGCGGCGCGCGCCATCGGCTTGGACGTGGCGGGCATCGACTTTCTCTGTACCGACATCGCCAACTCCTACCGGGAGACGGGCGGCGCGATTTGCGAGGTCAACGCCGCGCCGGGCTTCCGTATGCATGTGGCGCCAAGCGAGGGCGAGCCCCGCGATGTTGCCGGACCGGTCATGGACATGCTCTTCCCGCCCGGCACGCCCAGCCTTATCCCCATCGCCGCGATTACGGGCACCAACGGCAAGACCACCACGGTGCGCATGTTGACTCATATCTTCAAAATGGCGGGCAACCGCGTGGGCACGGCCACCACTGACGGCGTTTATATTGACGGCCATCTTTCGGTAGAGGGCGATATGACCGGACCCATGGCCTCCAACATCGTGCTGCGCGATCCCAGCGTGGATGTGGCGGTGTTGGAATGCGCGCGCGGCGGCTTGCTGCGGCGCGGCCTTGGTTTCCGACGCTCCGATGTAAGCGCCTGTCTCAATGTGAGCGAGGATCACCTGGGCCTGCGCGGCATCCATACGGTGGAACAGTTGGCCGAGGTCAAGCGGATCGTGGTCGAGGTGGCCCAGGGCACGGCGGTCCTGAACGCCGACGACCTCAACTGCCTCAAAATGGCCGATTTTTCAGAGGCCGAGCACATCTGTTACGTCACCATGAACCCGGCTCATATGCTGGTGAAAGAGCATATCCTCGCGGGCGGGCGCGCCCTGGTGCTGGAAGAGGGCATCAACGGACATATGATCACCCTCTACGACAACGGTTCCCACTCACCCCTGCTTTGGACCGTGCTCATTCCCGCCACCCTGGAGGGCCGGGCCATGCACAACGTGCAAAACGCCATGTTCGCCGCCGCGGTAGCCTACAGCATGGGCGTCAAGCTGGAAGACATTCGTCATGGCCTGCGAACCTTCAACACCAGCTACTTTCAGGCGCCGGGCCGCATGAACATCTTCAACGAACATCCCTTCAAGGTGATCCTGGATTACGGCCACAACCCGGCCGCGGTCAAGGCCATGTGCCAATTGGTGGAGCGTATGGAGCCCAAGGGCCGGCGCATTTGCGTGCTGGCCGCACCCGGCGACCGGCGCGACGAGGATATCCGCAACATCGCCCACCACACCGCGGGCCGTTTTGACCATTACATCTGCCGGGGGGACGACAGCCTACGGGGCCGCGCCCTTGGCGAGGTGCCCCAAATTCTTCACGAGACCCTGGTCCAGAGCGGGGTGGATCCCGCCAATATCGAAAAGATCCCCGATGAGCGCAAAGCCGTGGACACGGCTCTCAAAATGGCGCGGACCGATGATCTGCTTCTGATCTTTGGTGACCACATCTCCCGCTGCTGGAAACAAATAAAGAGCTTCAACCCAGATGGGGAGCAAGATGCATCCTCGGAACCCAGGCCAGTGCTCAAGTTGGGCGGCCAGGACATTCAGGATTTCGAATTGGCGGAAGGGGAAACCCTGATTCGCGACGAGCGCGGGGTGCGCCTGGCAAGGGAGGAAGCCGATTGATGTGTGGAATTCGCGCGGTCGAATGCCGCGCCTCAGGTAGTGAGATGGCCGGCCCCGGCTTCTCCGTCTTTGCCGAACGCAGAACCAAGGCTGCTGAACCGGGTTGGGGCGCCTGCCGCCCCTATTCAAACCAGGCCGGTGGAGTGTGCTCATGAGTGATTTGGCGTTCCAAGATTCCCGCCGCTTGACGGGACCCAACCTGATCACCGACGGACCCGGCGCCGTGTTGGAGGTCTTGGGTCCCGAGGAGAGCCTTTCTTCTCTGATTACCATCTGGCGCAAACGCGCGAGGCAGATGCTGAAGGCCTTGGGA
>JBGTRP010000451.1:0-6337 GCA_041940685.1 Acanthopleuribacteraceae bacterium | reverse complement strand
CCTTGTGGCGTCCACCGGAGATAGGGTCCTCCCGCGAGGCGGTGAGGGAAAGCGCGGTATCGAATATCGGGGTTTGACCGGGCGCCTGACGGGACCTGGCAAAGAAAAAGCCTCCGCTTCTATAGTGGAGGAATGCGGGGTCCGTATGGCGGGTGAGCTGACCCACCATGGCGTTGCCCTCGTGGCCCGCGGACCCGATAGTGTAAAAAGACAAATCCTCTTTTTTAAGCTCGCGGGCCACGAAATCGATCCAGCGACTGGTTACCTGCGCCTCGAAAAGGGCTACCGCTTCCGCGAGGCTGATAGGGGAATCGGAAAAAAGGGGCTCCGACGGGTCGCGGGGAACGTGGCGATAGTTGGCGTCTCTGGTTGCGATCGTTTCGCGAAATTGGCGATCCACATGGGAAACTCTGTTCACCGCCATGGATTTCCCCTCCCGGAAGCTTCCTTAGAAGCGCTGCATTGTAGCATAAGATCGGTTACCGGGCACCCCGGTCAAGGTTGAATCGAGCGGGCGCAAAAATTTGCCGCCCGAGATGTGGATCATCCTGCCTCGGCCACCGCTTTTACGACCTTTGGCGGGGCGTTTTCAAATGTCGGAGCAAGCCTGTTTCAAGGCTGGGGCCTCCCATCGCGGGAACAGGCTCATACGTTTTCCCCATTCCAAAGCCAGGCTCCGACGGTTGTCGAGAACCGGCCTAGTCGCCTTGACAGTCAAAATCTTTACTCTTGTGTGGTGTGTTCAGGCGCCAAAGCTCCAGCCTTCAGTGAGCAGAACCCATATGGCGGCAGGAAAGGCTTGTGCTTTCCGCCCTCTGTACTCTGTCTCCTGAAGGATACCGACAGGCCGTCTCCAGGAAGCCTAAACCGGCCGGGAGGGTTCCCGCCGGCCGAGAATGATTCCGTTCGAGGAGGCCAAAAATGTTTACAATGATATTAACGGAAAGATTGGAGTTGAGGTCCATGTAGGTATCATAAGGAAGCCAATCTTGCCAGGATAGCGCAAGGGCGGAATGCAATCTGCCTACCTACTTAAATCAAAATAAACGCGGTAGGGAAAAATCGCGGGACACTATTCACGAGGCTACTCTGGTTGAGGAACGCCAATGACGCGAACTCAGGAAGCCAGGGAATATTTAGTATCGCGCCGATCACCTTGCCGAATAACCTTGCCCTCACCCATCAACTCCTTGATACGGATATTCCAGGTAGATGGACTGATGCCGGCAACATGGATAATTTCGGACTTTTGTAGGGGTTTGCCGGAGGCCGCGAGCGCGTTCACAATCCGTTTACGGCTCTCCACGGCGGACATTCTGGTGGACCCGGACTTTTCTGTTTCTTTAAATGAAAAGACCAGGCTTTGACGCCCGCGCACTCTTCGTATCTTGACGGGAATGGATTCTTTTTCAGCTATATACAAAAACGCCTTGCGAATTCGGTTGGCGTTCTCGCTGCGATCCAGATCCCAGTAGACATGGTTTTCAGAGGCGGCCGTTCGGGCCTCTTTTAATATGTCGCGATACTCATGGTATTCTTTTTCCGAAAGGAAAGGCTTTGCCTTCGGTTCTTTACGTAGTTTTCCCATCTCTCACCCTTTGCTAATAACAAAGATAATAATATCAGTTTAGATACTGTATAGAAAAATTATGACATTTTCAAGTCTTTGTTAATATTTTGCTCAAAAAAAATGGCTCAGCTTTATGCATCACATGCATGTAACCTAGAGCCAAGATGCCGATAAGGGTATAGTCATTCACCAATTCTGTAAACCCTGGGTGGGTATTTTTATTCACTATTAGTTTGTCTGTTAGCAGTATAATTATTTCTTGTTCTTAATTTCATTGTCCCTATTTGAGGGCCATGAGTCGAAAGCCTAAAATGCGCTATTACAAGAAAACCTGGCACTGACTATGGGCGCTTCCACCTACGCCTCGGGGAGGGAGCCAACAGCTTAACGCCAGGGTTTGTATTGCCGGTCGAAGCCCCCGGTCTCGCTCCCGCCAAGTTCCCCTTGCCCGCGGGCTTTCCTGCCGGGGTTCGAATTGAGCCGGAGGAAGGTTCCGGGCGCGTGTGACGCCCGATGCGCGCTCTTAAAGGGATCAGGCAAAGAAACGCGCATCCCTTTTAATGGTTTGTACCCGATCCGGTCCTAGGCTGATCAACCCGATCCCACACCGGGTCTGTTGCTCGATGAAGGCGAGGAAATTTCTTGCCGCCTCGGGCAATGCGTCGTACCGGGTGATGGCCGTCAAAGGGGTTTTCCAGCCGGGAAGGCTTTTGTAGGTGGGTTCCAGTAAACGGAAATCTTCGATACATGCCGGGAATGCTTCGCTGGTTCGATCCCCGATGCGGTAACCCGTGCAAACCTTGACTTCTTCAAAGGAGTCCAATACATCCAGCTTCATGATCGCGAGCGTGTCGAAACCATTGAGGCTTTGGGCGTATTTCAGGGCTACCAGGTCCAGCCAGCCGCAACGCCTGGGTCGACCGGTGGTGGTGCCGAACTCCTTGCCCGCGTCCCTCAACATGTCGGCCGTGGCGCCATGGATCTCCGTGGGGAATGGGCCCTCTCCCACGCGGGTTGCGTAGGCCTTGAAAATGCCCACCACGCCATCCACCGCCATGGGCGGCACGCCCGCGCCAGCGGTTACGCCAACCGCGCAGGAATTGGAGGAGGTGAGATAGGGATAGGTGCCGAAATCGATATCCAGCAGGGTGGCCTGTGCGCCCTCGTACAGAATGGACTTCCCCTGCGCCCGCGCCTCGGCCAACTCCTGAACGGAGTCGGTGACATGAGGTTCGAGATAACCCAGAACCGGCTTGAGCTTTTCCATCAGCGCGGGCAGCCGGCATTCCTGAATTTCCTCGATATCGGGATAGCGATGGTGCAAGGCGGCCAAGTGTTGCTCGATTTGTTGATGCAAGTACTCGGGGTGTAGCGTGTCGCAAAAGCGAATGCCGCGCCGCGCCGCCTTCCATTCGTAGGTCGGACCGATGCCCCTTCCGGTAGTGCCGATTTTGCGCTGTCCCGGCAGCGCATCCCTGTAGCGGTCCAGAATTCCATGGTAGGGCATGATGATGTGGGCGCGATTGCTGATTTTTAGATTGCGGGGCGTGAGGCCGATCCCGCGTTGCTTCAGTCCCTCGATTTCCTTGACCAGCGAGAAGGGATCCACGACAACGCCATTGCCGATGACATTGACCACCTCGGGTTGAAAGACTCCGCTGGGCAGCACATGCAGCGCATACCGCTCGCCACCGAACACCACGGAATGGCCCGCGTTGGGTCCGCCTTGAAAACGCACCACATAATCGAATTTGCCGGCGAGGAAATCAACGACCTTGCCCTTGCCCTCGTCACCCCATTGTGCGCCTACCACCGCGATATTCGCCATGCCGTCCTCTCTGGCTTTCTTCTAGTTCGGGCGATCGGTCCCCGTTTTTCGGGCCGACCATGCTCAAACGGCCCATGATAGCAAAAACTGCTCTCTTTTCCCCGACCATTTGAGCGTTTCAGGCCTCAAACCAGGAGCTTTTCTCCAAATCCATGACGCTCGGACCGGAAATTTGAATGCTCCGGCCCCGATGGCTTTTCTCTCCAATTCCCGTGATCTCCAGGATTCCACGAAGCTTTTTATGGAGAACCTTCCCGTGGCGCGGGCGTGGGTAGTGCGGCGATGACGAGGGTGAGATCGTCGTTTTGGCTCTCCGAGGATAGGAAGTTCAGCACATCTTCCAGAATCAGATCGCGCAACTCGCCCACGGGGAGCCCCGGATGTTGCCGCAACAACTCTTTCAGCCTTCTGGTTCCGTACATTTCCTGATGGAAGGTCATTTCGTCCAGGCCATCGGTGTATAAGACCACCCTGTCCTCGGGCTCCATGTCGAATTCGGCCACCTCCATGATCTTGGCAAAAACCAGCGGTTTGACAATGCCGATGGCGATGCCGGGCGGCATCAGATCCTGGACGCTGCCGTCTTTTTTGAGATGAAACGCGGGACAGTGCCCGGCCCGCACCATCATGCCCCTGCCCGGTCCGGGCCGCAGCAGCAGGTAGGCTGCCGAAATAAAGACATTGGAACTGAGCGCGGGCTGCAGAATTTCGTTCATGGACATCATGAGATCCCGAGGCCGGCCCCAGAGATGCTTCAAGGCCAGCAATACCCCTTTCAACTCCGCCATATAAAAGGCCGCGGATGTGCCTTTCCCGGAAACATCGGCAATAAAAATCCCGGTTTCCCCTTGCTCCGTCTTCAGAATTTCATAATAGTCGCCACCCACCTCCTGGGCGGGAATACAACTCGCGGCAATGTTGTCGCGGCTCTCCAATTCGTTCATATTGGGCAGCAGACTCATCTGAATGTCGCGGGCGATGCGCAATTCTTCCTGGTATTTTTCCTTCTCGGTAACCTGGGTCATGAGGGATTCGATGCTGCTGACCATGCCGTTGAAGGAGCGGCCCATGGAGCCCAATTGGTCTTTGCCGATAAAGGGCAGCCGGTAGTTGAGCCGGCCGGCCTTGATTTTTTCGTAGCCATAGGCGATGACATTGAGCGAGCGGGTGATGTAACGAATGAGGTAGAAACCGAAAAAAACCGCGATGAACTGAGCAATAACCAGCAGAAACGCGATCCAGAAGATGAAACGGAAAGAAAATTTCTTTTGTTCATCATGGAAAAGATGCAGCTTGGAGGCCTGGTTGATGGTGTCGCTAATCGCGGCGGGCTCCAGTTCGAAGGTCATTCTGCCGTATTCCTCGTAATATCCGGAATACCAATTGAGCGCCTGAACGTCCCATTTGCCGGATAAGGGTTTGAGCAGCAGCCTGAGATACCACTTCCCGGACATGGAATCGGTCTTGATATAGCGGTTGCCTTCCTTGTTGGCGAGGGTGATCCTCACGGGCTGGAACTCGCGGATTTCATTGAGAAAGGCTTTTGCCACCGGAATCGAGGTCATCAGGATAATGACCTCTCCATTTTCGAAATCGGCCGCGCTGAAATGTTGAAGGAAGAGGTTGCCGTCCCGATTAATGATGTCGGTCCATTGGTTTCGGCTCAACCAGGCGGGCAGCAATCGCTCATACATTTCACTGTCCTCTAGGTAAATCGATTCCGTGAGCGCTTCCCCTCCATCCTGATAGTAAAAGGGAACCATGTACCGCTGCACGCCCGCTTTCTTCTCGGAAAGCCAAATGGCGTTGACCCTAATATTTTCTGCAGGAATATGAAGGCCGGAAATGATTTCGCTTTCCTCCGTGGCGCGGATCACCGCTTCCAGACGGCCATAATAATTTTTGCCCAAATCGGTTTCGTTTCTGAACCCGGTATGGATGTTTTGGGTGAAGGTCTCCAACTCGGCGCCGTACAGTTCTAAGGTGCGCTCGATGTTGAGCGTATTGGAAATGCCGAACCAGGCGCGAACGCCGGCCAATCCAATCAGGATGATGGTGACCATGGGCACGATGGAGAAGAACAGGTAGGAGAGAATCAACTTGCGGTTGAGGAAGTAGCGCGCCCATTGTCGAATGGTGTAGAAACAGAGCACCAGAAAAACCAGGAATACCCCGATCAGCCCCCATAGCCGGGGAGAGGGTTTGTAATGGACCACGGGCACCTCGCCCTGGCCGAACAAATCTTCCGATTTCACGAACAGCGGCGATTCTGAGAATCCGAGCCTGGCCATGAGGTACAGACAGACCAGTAGCAGGGCCGGTCCGACCCAGGTTTTCCATCTCAGGGAGGCAATTAATCGGCGGGTGAAGGCAACCATGGCTTATTGAACGTAACCTAGAGATTTGAGCTCTTCGTAGTATTGGGGATCGGATAGATTGTCATTGTTGGGGATGTGGCTGGGCGCTCCATAATCGACGCTATCCATTTCCAAGGGAAAGCGCAAGCGTGATGAAGCCATCAGTCGGTCAGAGGGCAACCCGAAATAATTGAGCAGGGTGGGCGCAAATTCGAGATGCGACCGGAGTGGATGTGCAATTTGAGAGAGCCAATTGGAAATGACATGGAGGCGGATCGGGGTCTCCTTGGATTTGGGTTTTCCCGAAGCAATAAAGATACCAATTTTGGTCTCGCGTGGGAGCCTCTCGAACAGGCTCTGCATGGCCCGCGAACGAAAGGAGAGCAGGGCCTGTTGGCTTGCGGCATGCTGTTCTGGCGGCAAGGCGCGCAACAGGTCACCCAAGGGGAAGTAGGCCATGGCCAAGCCGAAATCGTTGGTTTCCGCCAGGCGTTGGAGCTGTGACCAGGTTTGGTTCTCCCGGTGAATGGTGGGCCGCGCCGCATCCGGTGCGATCACGGTGCAGTCTGACGCTGCTACCAC
>JBGTRP010000450.1:0-6347 GCA_041940685.1 Acanthopleuribacteraceae bacterium | reverse complement strand
GGAGCATTGGGGAATCCTCACGGCGGCCGAAGATCTGCACGCGGTGGGGGGCGAGCTCGAGGCAATGGATGTGGAGATCGATTCGGCCCGCCTGGATATGGTTCCCAACACCGAAATCAAGGTGGAGGGTGAGACGCTGCAAAAACTGATGCGGCTGATGGAACAACTCGACGATAACGACGATGTCCAGGACGTGTGGAATAACGCGGACTTCGACGAAGCGGAGCTTTCTTGATCATTTTGGGGGTGGACCCCGGTTCCGTGGTGACCGGCTACGGCGTTCTGGAAACCGAGGGAAACCGTTTCAAGGTGGTGGAAGCCGGCCCGCTGCGCCTGAAAAAACACGGAGAACTCCCCAACCGCTTGGTTTACCTGGCCGAACACATCGAGCGGCTGATCGCAACACATCGGCCGGACGTCCTGGCCATCGAGAAGATTTTTCATGGCGTGAATTTCAACTCCACCCTGCGGCTTGGGTATGTGCGCGGGGTGGTATTGATGTTGGCCGCACGGCTCGGCGTACCCGTGGCGGAATACGCCTCCACCGAGGTCAAAAAAGCGGTCACCGGCTACGGCCGCGCGGAGAAGAGTCAGGTTCAGGAAATGGTGCGTATGTTGCTCGGCCTTAACGAGATTCCCAAGCCAAACGATGTGGCCGACGCGCTGGCTTTGGCTATTTGCCATGCCCACACGGCCCCCGTGTTGGACCGCTATAAAAAGCGCACAAATTAGTTGTGGGCTTGGCGTTTTTTTGGCGCGTTAAAATTTTTTAATAACGCGAAAATGCTTGTTGCCCAGGGACTTGTGTCTTCCGCGACGATTCAAGCTATATTTGGGGTTGGTCGTAATTTCTCTTGCAAAAGAGTTTGAATAAATTAGAATAAAATGAATCCGCGAACCTGAAAGCGGTGGCTCAGCAGCAGGTTTTTTAGAGTTCCACACGCAAGCGATTTATTTTCCCTTTTCCCAAGATGGTGTTTCCATGACCGGTAGGGATGACCTTCCCCGCGAAAGGCGCAGACAAGGGCGGTTCAAGAAGACCGTGACCGCGATCTGTAAGCTGCAGGGTCTGCACTTCAAAGCCGTGACCTACGATATCAGCGAGTCCGGCATCACCCTGCTGGCCCATCCGGACCTGCCTTTCGAAGACCGTTTCCAACTAGAGTGTGTGCTGCCCTCGGGCACGAGCGCCCTATTCGAGGTAGAGGAAAAGCAAAGGCGGGTGATCGGCAAGGGCAAGAAACGCTGCTTGCGCCTGGGCCTGGCGATTGTGAACGAATCCCTCGAAATCGTGGAGTTTTTGCGCGAGCTTGCAGAGCTTTTTATGAGTGAAACCGGTGATTCCCAAGACTTGGACCAAACCGATTCCATGACCTTCGACGAACCACCGAAACCGGTGAAGCGGCCCCGGGGCGGGTTTGGCGGCCGCTCGCACAAGCGCATCCAGTTCCAATTGCCCGCGCGCGCAAAAATTGACGGTAAGTCCTACCGTCTCCAAACGTTGGATATGGGGAGTTGGGGCATTAGCGTGGAGACGCCCGGCGATTTCCCACAATTTGATGTGTTCACCTTATTTCTATGCGAGCCAGATGGACGCGAGGTCGCGATCATGGTTCAGGAAAAGAACCGCGCCAAGGTTGGGGAAGGCGGGGAAAAGTTACGCCTGGGGCTGAAGGTGATTGGCGGGGCCGAGGAATTTCAGGGTTTTTTGGATAAACATTCCCGGGGTCAAACCTCGGCCAAAAAGACGGAGAGCGGCCAGAACTGAAGCAGGGCTGCCATGTCCGCCCGGGTTGGGCTTCGACCTCCACCACTCGTCTCTTCGGCAATGCCAAACACCACATAAAGGAGAGGATTTCAGTCGCAAGGGCGGCTAGGCGGATAGATGCCGCCGCGAATGGCGCCCGCTGCCGTTGTGCGGTAATGATCCTCGAAGGCCCGCGGCAACGGCCTGCTGTTGGGTACGGAAAGCCATAGCCGGAAAAGGTGGCGTCCACTCGCGGCATTTTCGGCGTCATGGAACGCGGTTCGTTTGTGAAAAACCACGAAATTGTTGACGAATAGCATATCCCCGGGCGCTTGCCGAAAGCGAACATTCAAAGTGGAATCCGAGGCGATTTCCTCTACGAGGTCCAAGGCCTCCCTTTGCGCTGGAGTCATATCGGGGACCTCCGGTAGGGCATAGGCGCGATCGATGAGAACCCGCAGGATGTTGGCGATGAAATGGCCCTCGTGGATGGCGAAAATGGGTTGCCGGCAGTAGGGAAAGCGATTGCCCTCGTCCACGTTGTGACGGCGGTAGTAATAGGGTTCGTACAAAAGCCGCATTAGATCCGGCCGCCGCTCGAGAATTTCATTGTGAACGGTTACCGAACTGACCAGCAAGTTTTCCCCACCCGACTTTGCCTGCTTCACGCAGCAAAAGGCAATGACGTCACACCGGTCGGTATGAAAGGCGAGTTCTTTGCTCGTGTTGGGCCCCCGCGCGCGCTGGTGACCGATTTTGTAGCCCTCGTCGCGGACATGAAACAGGCGCTCCCCCGTGCTGCTTTGTGAAACCGGCGTGCCGATATGGGCGCCGATGCCCCAAAAAATACGCGCGATCTGATCCTCCGAGAAACGGTGAACCGGCAGGCCGCGCAAGCGAAAGGCTCCGGAACCGTTTTCGAGGGAATCGCGAACTTTGAACAATCGGTCGGATAGGTTCCGAGGCGAGAAGTTGTCGGGAGAGATTTGCTCCATGGGCAAGGCGCGCACGGCCTCGAGCGCATCGTCCAGGGCCTGGATATCGGTTTCGTTCAGGACGTACTGCCAATCCTCGCGCCTGAAGAGCTCGTCGCCGCGCCAACCCGCAGGGCTATGAACGGTTTGAATTTGAGTGGGCAAGCCATCACCTCTCCGAGCCCGATGCCTCTCCCTGAGCTTGGGACATTCGTATTTCCAGGCTTTTTTGATGGTAGCACAGGCCTTCCAGCCCGGCGAGCTTGGCCGCGGTTTCCGCGAGTCCTTCATAACCCGTCTCATCCACCTCCTGCCAGGTGCATATTTTGAGAAAGTCACCCACCTGCAGGCCGCCCTTTTGCCTTGCAAAACCCAGGGTGGGCAGGGTGTGGTTGGGACCGGCGCAATAATCTCCGAGCGCGACCGCGCTGTAGTAACCCGTGAAAAGCGAGCCATAATGGCGCAAGCGGTCGAGCTCTAAAAAGTCCTGCTTCCCTGCCACGTACAGATGTTCCGGCGCCATTTGGTTGGCGAAATCCAAAAGTTCTTGCCGATCGCGGCAGCGAACCCACTGAATGTTGCCGGTTTCCAGGTCGGGCCGCGATCGAACCTCCCGATCCACCACGGCGGCCGTGTCTTCCAGGAGCCCGGCGGAGGCGGAGGCAAGTACGGAGAGCGCCTGGGGGTCGTGCTCGGCCTGAGCCAGGATGTCCATGGCGAGCCAAGACGGAGGAGCGCTTTCATCGGCGAGTATCAGGATTTCGCTGGGGCCCGCGAGGGTATCGATCTTCACCCGCGCCTGCAACTGAGCCTTGGCCGCGTTTACATAAGCGTTGCCGGGCCCGACCACCATATCGACCGACTCCTGCCAGCCGCAGCCAAGGGCGACCGAGGCAATGGCCTGCGCCCCGCCCAGCCGGAGGAACCGCGTGGCCCCGGCAAGGCTGGCCGCGGCCATTAGGGCGGGATGACTGCCGGGCGAAACGGCGACCCGTTCCTTCACGCCCGCGAGCCGGGCCGGGATCAGCGTCATCAGCGCGGTGGAAACCAGCGGGAAGCGGCCGCCGGGTATGTAGGCCGCTATTCGCTCCAGGGGAATGATCCGGTGGCCGAAACGGCCATGGTCATCCCCAAGCTCCAAATCGCGGTACATGTCCCGCTGCAGCCGCGCGAAGCTCTCGATTCGTTCCGCGGCATGTTTCAAACAGCGGCAGTGCTCCTCGCTCAGACCGTAAGCTCGCCAGGGCTCTAGCTCGATCAGTTGGGGTGAAAAACCGTCGATGCGGCGGCTGATCCGCTCGATCTCGTCATCGCCGCCGGCTTCGATCGCCGCGATCATGGCGGCCACGGTCTCGCGGATTTCCTGGTTTTTTGATTGTTCGGGTCTGCGCCACCGCGCCGCATCAAGAATTTCCATGTCGACTCCTCAACTCGGCGGCAATATCGCTCAGGCTTACTCCCTCCGCGCGCGCGGCCACCAGGGTGAAATACAGCAAATCGGCAGCTTCCCAACGCGTTTCCGAGGGGCCCGCGGCCGCGATCAATTCCTCGGTTTCCTCGCGAAGCTTGGCGTGGAGCAGTCCCTGGTCCCCCAACAACTTGGCCGTATAAGATTGGGCTGGCGGGTCGTTCTGCCGCCGCGCCAGGGTTGCGTCAAGGTTCTCCAGCCCGAAGCCGCGCCCGGTCGCGGCGAAGCAGCGCTGCCGATTGAGATGACAAGCGGGCCCTTGCTGGCGAACCAGAAACAACAGGGTGTCGCCGTCGCAATCGACTTCGGCCCGGATCAACTCCTGAGTATGGCCGCTGGTATCGCCCTTGCGCCAGATTTCGAAACGACTCCTGCTGAAATAAATGCCGCGCCTTTCCTTCAGGGCGAGGCGCAGGGATTCGCGGCTGGAATAGGCCAACATCAGCACCTCGCCGCGCGTCGCATCTTGCACAATGGTGGGGATCAACTCGGATTTGGCGAAATCCACCCCGGCCAGAAAACATTCATGGAGGTCCAGGGCGCCGGTGTAGATGGCCATGCCGATTTGTTGATTCGCGCCCAGCCGATTGAGAAAGCGGATATCCGCGAGGGTGGTGATCCCACCCGCGACCGTTACCGGAATGGGCGACATCCGCAGGATCCGCCGAATCCTCTTGCGGTCGAGCCCCGCCATCATTCCTTCTTTCTCTACTTGGGTATAGAGGAATTCCGAACAATGCGGCGCGAGCCTCTCGATGAGGTCCTCGGTGCGTTCTCCGGTTTCTTCGCGCCATCCCTCGCGCAGGAGCCGATCGCCCCTGGAGTCGATGGCGAAGACCAATGCGTCGCGCGGTAGTTGGCGTACAAAATCCTCGCGCGCCGCGGTGCCCAAAATAATTTTGCTGGCTCCCGCCTTGATGTAGCCGAGCGCGCTGTCCAAATCGCGAATGCCGCCGCCGACTCGACAGGGCCTCAATCTCAGCAGGTCCTCGATCAACGCGCGGTTGGAGCCCTCGCCGGTGGCCGCGTTGAGGTCGATGATGGCAACCTCGCCGAAAAGCGAGAAGCGCTCCAGTAACTCATGTACGTCTTCGCGCTCCAGGACGGCTTCCTTCCCTTGACGCCACTGCACGGCTTTGCCGTTGTAAAGGTCGATACTGGGGATCAACATGGATGGCTCCTTTCAAAAAGACCGGCAATTTCGCCGAGGTCGTTGGGGGTGTCGGAGAGGCGCAGGGAGACGCCCCCGCGGGCGAGGAATTGTTTGGTCGCCCCAATGGAATATGCGCCCGAGTGGAACATGGTCGCGGCCAGGACGGCGTCCGCCTTAGCGCGGAAAGCGTCCAAAAGATGTTGCGGCGTTTGGGCGCCGCCGGAGGCGATGACGGAGATGGGCAACTCGTGGGCCAGGCGCCCGGTAATTTTCAGGTCGTAGCCCAGACCCGTGCCATCGCGGTCCATGCTGGTCAGGAGAAGCTCTCCCGCGCCTCGGTCCGCGACCTCGCGCGCCCATTCTCCCGCGGAACGGCCGCTATCGCGCCGCCCGCCATGGGTGAAAACGCCCATGCCGCCCCTTGGGCGTCTTTGCACATCCATGGCGACCACGATGCATTGAGACCCGAATTGACGCGCGCCCGCCTCTATCAGCTCGGGACGCCGCACGGCGCTGGCAAGCCTCGCGCATCTCATGCTCGAGCTGCTTTATCGCTTTCGGCTCGTCGGGTGCGCGAATGAAAACAAGTTCAAATGTGCGCTGACACAGGACTATCTGCCGCTGGTCGCCTTCATGGGCCTGTTCGGCGCCATCATCCCGCCGCCGGAGTAGCCGACGACGTACATGCTGTCGGCGTCGACCCCCGGCTGGGCGACGGCGTGGTCGATCGCATCGGCTGCGTCCTGCACGGCCAGCTCGGACCCGACGGCGCGGGCGTTGTCGTTGCTGCCCCGGAAGTCCGGGGCGATGACGGCCCAGCCGTTCTCCTGGGCCCACCGGGCGTAGGGAATCCCGGCGTGCTGGGTGTAGCCGGCGCTCCACGAGTGGAGGATCACCAACAGCGGCTGGTCACCGGTGCCGGTCGGTGGGAGCCAGAAGGCGGGTTGCTGGGCGCCGTCCAAGGTCGAGGGGATCCGGATGTCCTGGATGCCCGGGACCGACGAG
>JBGTRP010000449.1:0-6354 GCA_041940685.1 Acanthopleuribacteraceae bacterium | reverse complement strand
CGGCCGGCCACGTCGATCAAGGGACCGCCGGAGTTGCCGAAGGTAATATCGGCATCCGACTGGATGTAGGTCGCCAGGTCGACGCCGCCAGTCCGCATGTTGCGCCCGATGCCGGAGATGATTCCGGTCGTCACGCTGAACCCCAGTTGGAGGGGGTAACCCATGGCCAGAACGGGATCGCCGATGCGCATTTTGGAACTGTCGCCGATGGGAAAGTACTCAAGCCCTTCCTCCTCGATTTTCAACAGCGCGATATCCATACTGTCGTCGATGCCGATGACCCGGGCCTCGTAACTTCGGTTATTGCTGAAATATACGGTGATTTCCTTGGATTCATTGACCACATGACAGTTGGTGACAATGTAACCGTCGGGAGAAATAATGAAACCCGATCCCGAGCCCAAGGATGGGCGCTGGCGGCCTCTTTCTCTCGGCGACCGGAAAAAGTCGAAGGGGTCGAAAGAGTCAGAGGTACGGTCGATTTGGGTGGCTTGAATGTTGACCACCGCGGGTTGCAGCTTCTCCACCAAATCCGCGTAACTCTCGAAACCGGCGGACAGCTTGGCCGCGGGAATGATTCCTACGAGTACGGTAAAGATCCATAGACTTGGTTTCATGGTAGGACTCCTTCTTTGGAAAATTTGGCATGCGGAAAGACCGTTAAGGGCGATGGCCACCAAAAAACCGCATACGGTTGCTTGAACATGGCGATCGTCGGGCCGAACCGGCTCCCGCGTGAGCAGCTCATTGCAGGTTTCATGCCCCAGCTCTTTATACAGCGGTCCGGTGGAAAATCTTCCCCTTGATGCCCGATATGCCGCATCCGTCTCCCTGGCAATGGGACCCGCGGACCCCTGTTGCGGGCGTCACTCTAACCGGAGCATTCGGTTAAACCCTAAAGCCTGGCCGCGATCGAACGGTCCGTGAACTCACTGAATTTCTCGGTGTCAAATTGGGACAGCCATTGCTCCTGATCCCTTGCCGCCTGGGGATTCATGGCGTCAAGCGCTTGTTGCAGCAACTCGGCCCTAGGTCCCCAAATGGGTCGCCATACCCCCGCGCTGTTCACGCCCAACAACAAGGGCGCGCTTCGTCCCAAAAAGCCGCTCAGCAGAGGGGCAAAAATTTCCCTGCTGAAAAAGCGCACCTCCAAGTGCGCCTGACCGGAGAGCGTTTCGCCAATCGCGGGCATCGCCAAAAGGGAATCCAGGCCGGTGTCGCTGTAATACACCGCCATTCTGACGCCTCGGGGTAGCGCTCCTAGCCGTTTTGCCGTGGTGGGTAAGTGGGGCCGAGCCGCTATCTTACGCAAAAAGGATTCGCGTTCAAAGGTCCAGGAGGCGATGCACTCCTCCCAGCAATGGCCGCGCTGGAAGAATTTGTCTGAAAAAACCATGATGCTCATGGAAATCCCACGCTGAGAAAGTGAGAGAATTTTAACATGGCAAAGTTTTTTAGGGGCTTCCAGGCTTTGCTTTTTCTCCTGTCCGAGACGACTTGCGATCGGCCGGGGATAGCGCGAGGGGTGTTATGATGGAGTTCGAGCGTCTTGGCGATGGTGGGTTTCCACCTGACCACGAGCCTTGTGCCATGGCGAGGCCAGCCCGAGATCGGGACCTGGGTTTTGGAATCTTGTCCTTCGAAATCTCGGTTGCCCACCGGCCGCCGGCGTCATGGACCCTGTCGGAGTTGGGTTTGAAGAATTGTTTGGGGGAGAGTCGTTTTTGTTTGGGTCTTTTGCCGATCTATCGACCCCGCCTCCCGCGGATCCCGCCGGCCGCGGGAACGAGCTAGCCTGATGCCAGGGTCCGATTCCGTTTCACATCCCCCCGGCATGGTTGAGGGTTGGATCGTCAAAACTCACAACCGGTTTTATCAGGTGGTGGCGGCGGGGCAAACCTACCTCTGTAGCCCCAAGGGCGCGTTCAAGCGAGTGGAAGATGCGCGCTACCGTCTTCCCGTCATCGGCGACCGCGTATGCTGCGAACTCCTGCAAGGGGAGCGGGAAGGAGTTGATGGCTATATCACCCGCATCCTGCCTCGAAAAAATATGCTCGAGCGTGCCGATGCCAATGGGCGCGCCGCAAAGGTCATGGCGGCCAATCTGGATCGGGTTTGGGTGGTTTGCTCTTTTTCAGAACCGGAATTGGATACCGGCATTATTGATCGCTACGTCCTGACCTGTGAGTTGGCCCAGATACCCTGTGGTCTGGTGGTAAACAAAACCGATTTGGGAGCCTCCAACAGCGAGGTGAAAAACCAATTGCAAACCTACCGCGAACTCGATCTTCCCCTGTTCGAAACCTGTGCCCTCAGCGGCGAGGGACTTGCCCGGTTGGAAGAGGCATTCGGCGAGGGGACCTCATTTCTGACCGGAGCCTCTGGCGTCGGACAGTCCACATTGATCAACCGCCTGGTCCCGGGAGCGCGTTTGGAGACCGGGTCCGTGGACCCTCGTGGCGGGAGGGGCCGTCATACCACCACCTATTCGGTCATGATTCCGCTTCCCAGGGGAGGCTATCTCGCCGATTCACCCGGGTTGCGCGACTTTTACCCACCGCGTTTGCCTCCCGAGGAAGTGCGTTTCGGCTTCCGCGAAATAGCCCGAATTCAATCCGGTTGCCGTTTCAGCACCTGTCTGCACGATCGCGAGCCCGGTTGCGCGGTGCGGACTGCCGTGGAGTCGGGGGAGATCGCCCTGCCGCGCTACAAGGGTTATCTATTCCTGTTGAAAGAAATGCGGGCCTTTGCCCGAGACCCCCATTAGACCAGCGGGAAGCGATGGGGAGAGCAGGGGGCGCCCAGCCCCACCGGTTCAGAAATTCCCAAAACAGAGTTTCGCTATCTCATGAAACAAGATTCCAGCGGCGGATCGAGCGGGAAAACCCGGCATTGCTCGAATCTGGTATCTGGACCCCGCGGACATGGCGACCCAGGCTTGACACAAGTTGAAAGACTTTTCTCGCCAAGTTGCTTAGGAGCGCATTGGCAAACGACCCTTTTGACCCTATTGAGACTCGGGATAAGCCTTGCGTCGCGGGATCGGGAAACCTAAGATGAAGACCGAGAGGTATGCGTTCATGGGGAAATGGTTGTTTTTTGCAATTTTCTTGGGCTGCCTGATGGGCCTGGGTCGGTCGCCAGCTATCGTCTTGAAAGACGGGTCTCAAGTTCGTTTTAGCGGTACGCCTAGCACCGAGCTCAACATGATTTCCGTTCAAACCGAAAAAGGCCGGCTGCTTCTGAGCAAGGGCCTCATCGACTGGTCGGCCACCAAGAGAAGCGCGCCATCCGTTTTTCAATGTTGCGCTTCCGAGCAAACCCGTTTGGCCATCGCCGAGGAGGAGCGCCGCGCGCGGGAGAGGCGAGGCAAGCGAACCCTGGTGATTACGGATGAAACCCTGGAAAATCTGAAACCCGGCCAAGGGCTGAGCAATGTATGGGAGGAACCCGCGACGGCGGCCTCTCCCGACGCCAAGGCCCCGCCTCCCGCCAGCAGCGGTTTGGTTTCGCGAACGCCGATTATCCAACGCATTGCCAAGGCCAAGAAGGTCTCGCTCAACCAACATCTGGAGCCGGGACGTTATGTGATTTTCGATTTCTACGCGGATTGGTGTGGGCCCTGCCGTGTGCTGACGCCCAAGCTGGAAGCCCTCGTGCGTAAGTACCCCCACAAGGTGGCTCTAAAAAAGATTGATATCGTGAACTGGGGCACGCCCGTGGCGCGCCAGTACGGCATTCGTTCCATCCCCTATGTCAAGGTTTATGCGCCCAGCGGCAACGAGGTCACCTCGGGCCATGGCAACCGCGCCATTCGGTACCTGAATAACAAGGCCGCCGCGGAAAGCTGGTAGGATCGGCTCCCGCCGTTACCGGAAGCGAATCCGCATAGACTTGGCTACCGCCTCTATCTCTATTCTCAAAATATTGACTTTCTTCAGGCGCTTGGGTTGGCGATGCGCCGATGCCAACTCGCACTCGGAGGCCTGATTCCTGCCAAAGGCGTATTGGCACCGCGTTTGCTTAGCGGTTGGAGAGGTGGCGGCCTTGTCTTTACGTACCAAGCTCTTTTTTATTTTCGGCGGTTTGATCGCCGCATTGGTGATCGGACAATGGTGGATGGTTCGGGGACTGACCCGCAATATCCTGAAAGAGGTCGAGTTGCTCGCGGTCGCGGTGGGACGCGATATGATCGCTGTTTTCGAGAGTGAGGATGCCGAAATTCGGGAATTGCTCAAGAATCACGGTCCTGTCAAGGATGGAAATCCCGCGGGTGGGCGCAAGGTGATTCGGCGAGAGTTGCGCCATCGGGCTCCGGAGGCCGAACGCTTCGAAGACGTGGTCATTAAGGAGATCCGTTCCGAATTTGAGGTGGAAAAGCGCCCCGCCGACGAGCCCGTGCCAGAAGACGGCGCCGTTCCTGCCGATGGATCGGTCGTGGAAGAAAAACAGAATACGAGTCCGGTGAAGGAACGCGAGGATTGGAGCGATGCGGAACTGGAGTTTCACCATGTCGAGTTAGATCTCGATCGGGCCTCCAATGCAAAATACCTGGTGGTGAAAACCCTTGGCAACAGCACCAAGATACCCATACCCAAGCACCGGATGACCGACGAATTGGCGCGCCTTTCCCGCTTTCTTCTGCTGGGCTCGGTGCTGATCCTGTTACTGGGGCTGGCGCTTGCCGCTTTTTTAGCCCATCGGGTGAGCAAACCCCTCGCCGCCCTGGCCCAGGCGGCAGAGGCGGTTGGGGACGGCAAGTTCGGTGCAAACGTGGATGTTTCCGCGAGCCATAGGGAGATTCGCAAGGCGATCGACGCCTTTAACCTTATGTCCCGCCGCTTGGTCGAGCTGGATGCGATGGAGCGACAACACCGCCAGCGCCAACATCTTTCCGAACTTGGCGAGGTCGCCCGGGGATTGGCGCACACGCTGCGAAATCCCTTACAAACCCTGGGCCTATCCCTGGAGCAGATGGCTGGATTGGCAAAGGATCGTGATGCCTCAAAGGCCCTGGCGGAGAACGCGAGCCGCCAGATTCGGCGCATCGACCGCTGGATTCGCACCTTTCTGGCATTGGCCAGCGAGGGTAGGGGAGAGGTGGAGAGCCTGGATATCGGCGCTCTCGTCCGCGATGTGGTGCTGGAAGCCCTGCTGGACAATCCCGACAAGGTGAGGGTCGATGTGGCGGTCGACGATGGGTTGCCTTCCATTCGCGGCGTTGCCCCGGAGCTCAGAACCATGGTTCAGGCCCTGGTGGTCAACGCTGTCGAAGCAAGTAACGCGGGCGAAACCGTGAACCTTACCGTACAGCGGGACGCGCGTGGAGGCCTGCAACTGGAAGTTTTGGACCAGGGGACCGGTATCGCGCCCGCCGTGAGAGAACGGTTGTTTACGCCCCATGTCACCACCAAGCCCATGGGTTCGGGGATGGGTTTGTTTCTGGCCCACCGCCTGGCCACCAGCCGCTATCGAGGTGAATTGCAACTTCTGGATAGGGAGCCTCGCGGAACCAGGGCATGCCTGTGGTTGCCCGAAAGGAACGTGTATGACGAAGATTCGCATTCTACTGGTTGAAGATGAGGACGATCAACGCGGTTTGGTGGCCGGAATCTTACGCAATGTGGGCCATCATGTGGACGAGGCGGAAACCGCCGGGCGGGCCTTCGAGTTACTGGCCGGGTCATCCTACGATATGGTGGTTTCAGACTGGAAGCTTCCTGACCAGGACGGCGTTCAGATTCTGGACAGGGTGCGGGAAACCCTGCCCTCCACCGCGTTCATCATGGTCACCGCCTACGGCTCCATTTCCAAGGCGGTCGAGGCCATCCGCATGGGCGCCGACGACTATCTTGCCAAACCCTACCAACGGGAAGCCCTGCTGCTGGCCATCGAACGGGCCCATCACGCGCGTCAATTGTTGGACGAGAACCGCCGTCTCCAGGAGGAACTCAACGAGCGCGATCGGCTGGTCGGGCTGATCGGAAGCGCGCCCGGAATGCAACGGCTTTTCCGGCGGGTAGAAAAGGTGGCGGGAACCGACGTGACCGTCCTGCTCACCGGCGAGAGCGGGACCGGAAAAGAGTTGGCCGCCCGCGCGCTGCATACGCTCTCTCCCCGCAACGGCAAACCTTTCGTGGCCGTCAATTGCGCGGCCATTCCCGAGGGGTTGTTGGAGGCCGAATTCTTCGGCGCGGAACGGGGCGCTTATACCGGCGCGGAACGGGCGCGGGCTGGAAAGTTCGAGGCCGCGGACGGTGGCAGTCTCTTCCTCGACGAAATCGGCGAGTTGCCCGCTACGATTCAGCCCAAGCTGTTGCGCGCCATCCAGGATGGGGTGGTCTGCCGTATTGG
>JBGTRP010000448.1:0-6362 GCA_041940685.1 Acanthopleuribacteraceae bacterium | reverse complement strand
CATCTGTCTTCCCGGTGTTCGGGAGCGGGCAGATCGAACCATCCGCCAAGGCCGTCTTTGCCCTGGATGCTGGTGAGCACGAACCGTGAGGCGTTCCAGACCTTGTTGGCAAAGTTTCGCGCGGCTTCCCGGTCCTGCTCCTCAAATGACTGCTTGGAGCCCATGGAGTGGATCAAATAATAGGCCACCCGGACATCGCGCAAGGCCGACGCCAGGCTGTCCGGCTCCAACACATCGCCCGCCACAATTTCCGTGGACGCGGAGACCCTAGGGCGCAAGAAATCGGGGCGGCGCGCCAGGCAACGCAAAGGTTGGCCGCGGGCCTCAAAAGCCTTCAGCAGGCGGCCGCCCACGTAGCCGGTGGCCCCCGTGAGCAAGCAAAGACGGGCATCATCGCCAGAGCCCTTTTTAGCCGATTTGGCGGTCAAACAATCAATCCTTATGTGGTGTTTTGAAACGCAAAGGCGACAGGAATTTTGCCAACCGCAATCGGTTCACTTTGGATCTTTAGAACGGACGCCCCCGCCGTGCTCTCCGGCTCCAGCCTCATACACGATGGGATTTCCATTTCAGACTGTGATGTAAATTGCGTTTTCAATCAACTTCCCGCAAAAAATACTTAGATCGAATTTGGTTTCCCTACGATTCGGTAGTATACTTTTACCTTAGGATTCACCGTCAACATTTTTTCGAGCAAACATCAACTTCATTTCTGGCCAAGCCCATTTTCATTCAAGAATACATCCCCGAACCCGTGAACAAGCCACGCATCCGGACCGAGCCCGAAGCTCTAATTTTTTAACGTCCAACGAGGCCATTCAGAAAGTTCGCTTTAAGGATCACGCTTTCCAACCTTAGGTTTGAAACATCGCGGCGCCGCGAGGTGGCCGTCCGATTGAGGAGGATGGTTTGAATTTCACCGCCTTTCGAAGTAAAAGGGGCGCCCGTCTTGGGTGGGTCTTTTTTCTGACGCTCTTATTCTCCCCTGTCCCGAGCCCGGGGCAGCAGGTTCTGGAGGCTGAGGAAGAAACGCGCTTGAAGCGGCCTACGCCGGGCTTGAAGGTGGCCCGCTGGAAGCCGGTCCCGCAAGCGAGGAAAAACGAGATGGCGAACCGAATCGTGGGGGGCGCCTATACCGCCTCTGGACCGGGCCCGGCGACAGGAGGCCAGGTGGAAGGCATGGGCGCCCAATCGAGTCCGGTCACGGGCGCGGTCGAGGCCTTTGCCGTTCACCCCACGGACCCGGATCAGATCTGGCTGGGCGCCGTGAACGGCGGCATTTTTTACACGACCAACGCCACCGCGGGCACCCCGACTTGGACCGCGCAGGGCGATGCCTTTGCATCGCTTTCCATCGGCGCCATTGAATTAGACCCCACGGACACCAGCGACCCGCGCACCCTGGTTGCCGGTATTGGAAGGACGAGTTCGTTTTCGGGTATCGGCGGCATCCGCACGGGGGTCCTGAGAACTACTGACAGTGGTTCAACCTGGACCTTACTCCCGGGCATGGCGGGCCGGCAGATCAGTGGCTTGGCCGCGCGGGGCTCAACCATCGTGGCCTCGGTGAACACGGCCGACAGCTTCATCACCACCGAGGTGGGCATTTTCCGCTCCACGGATACGGGCGCTTCCTGGACCCAAATCAACGCCGCGGGCGGCGTGGGCACCGGTCTACCGCTGGGCGTTTGCAACGACTTGGCCGAGGACCCCACGGACAGCACGCGGCTCTTCACGGTGCTGACCCTCGCATCCGGTAGCGAGGGTATTTACCGCAGCACCGACACGGGCGCCACCTGGACCAAGGTCAGCAATATGGCCATCGACACCGATCTCGCCTCGGTGTCCAGGGTCGAGTTGGCGGTAGGCAACGCGGGCGGCGCTTCCGCCAATGTGTTTGTAGCCATCGTCAGCAGCGGCGCTTTATCGGGCCTGCATCTCTCCAGCGATGCGGGAGGAACCTGGACCGCGCTGGACCTGCCCATGACCACCGAGGTCGGGGGCGGGGGCGGCATGGTCGGCATTCACCCGGGCGGCCAGGGCTCCATCCATCTCTCGCTGGCGGCGCATCCCACGGATCACGATGTCTGTTTCATCGGCGGCGACCGCCAACCCGCGGGCTTCATGGATCTGGGCGGCTTCCCCAACTCCATCGGCGCTTCGGATTTTTCGGGTCGGATTTTCCGAGTGGATGGCGGAGCGACACCGGGCTCTCAGGCCACCCACCTCACCCATTCGAACACGACTGGCGGTTCCTCGCCCCACGCGGACTCGCGCGAGATGCGCTTCGACAGCAACGGCGACTTGATTGAGTCCGACGACGGCGGAATCTATAAACACGGCGATCCGGACCTGACCACCGGCGATTGGATCTCCATCAATGGCGATCTGCCGGTCAACGAACAACACGATATGGCCTACGATCCCGTCTCTGACATTATCTTTTCGGGCAACCAGGATACGGGCACCACGGGACAGACGAGCACCGCCTCCACCACCTGGACCAGCTACCTCACCGCGGATGGCGGCGACGTGGTGGTGGCGCCCAACGATACGGTCGTTGGGAATTCCATGCGTTATTTCAGTTTCCAATTCCTCGGCTCCCCGACACGGCGCGAGTTCACCAGCGCCAACGGCATCGTGGGAACCACCTCGCTAACGCTGACGCCCCTGGGTGGCGATCCCGCGGTTTCGGCGGCCTTTTACACGCCGTTGGCCACCAATGGCGGCGACCCGACCCGGCTGATCATTGGAGCCGCGAATGGGGTTTACGAGAGCATGGACCGGGGCGGCTCGGTCTCGCGCATCTCCATGCTCGCGGTAAACAGTTTCGGCAGGAACGCCATTGCCTATGGCACCACGGGCAACAACGACGCGCTCTACTTCGGCTCCGATGACGATGTATTCGTACGAACCGCGGCGCCTCCCGCGGCGCCGGCCATGTCCGCGGCCTACGCCGCAACCGCTGGCACCGTGGGCGATACGGTGGTCGCGATTGCCGTGGACCCGGACGATGCCATGACCGCATTCGTGATCGACACCGACCAGGTGTTTCAAACAACCGATGCCGGCGCCTCCTGGACCGATATCACCGACAATTTGTTTACCACCTTCACCCCCGGAACCCTGCGCTCCATCGCCTACCTCAATGGGAATCCCGGCATGGACGGCCTGGCCGTGGGCGGAAGCACCGGCGTGTATGTGGCGCTGGAAAATGCGGGCACGCCCTTTACCACCTGGGATTCGCTGGGCACGGGCCTGCCCAATGCGCCCGTCTACGATCTTCGCTTCAGCAACTCCGATGACCTTCTGGTAGCCGGAACCCTGGGACGCGGCGCTTTCGTGCTGACTCCCGTCATCAGCCTGCTCCCCGTGGAGTTGTTGAGTTTTGAAATCGAGTAACCCTTGGAAAAGGAGAACCAGATGATGTGCAAAGCGGCATTTTTTACGCTTCCCTGGATGATGTCCTGGGTCCTCGCCGGCCCGCCATTAAGTGAAAGCCAACTTCTGCGAACCGCCGCGGCCTTTGACCTCGTGGAGGGCGTCGTGGCCGATCCTACATCTTCCTCGATTTTCGTCATGGGCGCCAACGGCGGGGTGGAAGCGCTCTCAACGATGACGGGCGATCTTTTATGGAGCTACGAGGATGCGGCCAAACCCATCGGTATCTTCGGCGATTGGGTTGTGGCGCAAACAGCCTCGGCCAGCAATGTGCTGGAACTGCTGCGGCTGGATGCGGCCGAGGGAACCAGGGTAGAGGGAGAAAGTCTTAAAATCACCCTCCCCAACGACGTGTACGCCCAGGTCAACGATGGCCTGGGGCGAAGCTTCTCCGCGCGCTCCCACTTTATTTCCGAGACTTTTTTCCTCGATTGGCGCTACCAGATACGGGTGATTCAGGGCATGGCGCCCAGGGATGGAATCGTGCCGGTGAATAACCTCGCTGGCGCCTATTTGATCGATTTCGATCAAAACCAGGCAAGCGCCACCGCTTCTGGAAGCCTACCCTTGGATCCCACGGAGGTTCTGCCAGAGACGGTCACCGATTGGCTGGCCGCCAACAAGCCCGCGATCCCACCGCTACGGGTGGGCAATCTATTCGCGGCAACCACCCTTGCCGGGAGCTTTCCTCAAATTCGGGTCGTTCTCAAAAGATGGGACGCCGACAGCGGCCAGGAGCTACCGGATGTGGTGCTGACCGACAAACGGCAAGTCTTACAGTTCGCCTCCGCCGACGGCAGACACGCCCTCATCACTACGCGGGTAACCGCCGGACTTGGGCCTGAATACAAATGGGAGTTTTTCTCATTGGAAACCGGGGAGGCCGCCGGAAATATCTTGGATTCCTTTTCCCTGGGGCAATTTTTCCTGGAGGATCATCTGGTCATCCTGGTGACGCCGCCCTACGCGCGCCTGGAAAACGGGCGCATGGTGGAATACCCGCGGCGCCTGCGCGCCATTCGGCTCAACACCAGTCAGCTCCTATGGGATCATCCCATTCGGGATACCCAGTACCGCGGGCCGATGCCGCCCTAACCTTCAGTAATCGGTACTTTTGTTTGGCTCGGTGTTTTCAAATGCCAATGCGACCATTCTCCGACGCGCGGGAGGATCGGATGAGAGAAAAGGAACTCAAACTGGACGACTTCAAGGTGAAGAGCTTCGTTACCCGAATGCAACGAGAAGAGAACCACAAGGTCCGTGGCGGCGCCACGCAATTTAATTGCAGCGCCGTAGATACCTGCTGGCCACGCCACACCTTCGCCTGCTAGAAGCGATCGCAAACCATTCTCGCCATGTTCCAAAGCATGGCATCGTCCGCAATGTGCTTCAAAAAGAAGGACCGATCGGGGATTGCCACGTCCTATTCACGGAAGCCTTTGGCCGGGAATGCGGCGCAGAATGCACATGCTCTTTTCACAACCATGACGCATACTCTTCTCGGCCAGGAAGCCTTTGTTTTTTAGGAAATCCCGTCTCTAATCGGAGAAAACGCACAAAAAGGATGGGCCTAAAGGCAAATAAATTCCGCATGTAGCAATAGAAATGCTTCGAAATGCCTTATGGATGTCTTTGACATCGAAACTAAAAACTATCGTGAAAAGCCCCAATCACAATAGCAAATGCCTAGAATCGAGGAGGCGATTTAGACATGAAATTGCTCTCTAGAGCTATGCAAGGAGTCATAAGCTTCGCTAAACTGGAACGGATATTAGCCGCGGTATGCATCACCACGCCACTCTTCCTCATACTCGGGGACACCGAACCTATTCGGAATAGTATAAGCGCCTACTATGAAATGGATAATAACGTACTGTATTATGTGCCCTTAAGCGTCGCGTTCATGTTATTTGTCGTGAATGGCGTCATAAAAAAACAAAGGGCGTACAACACGATTTTGGGCGCCATGCTGGCCGGGCTGGTTTTATTTAACCTCGACGATTTTAAGTGGCCCCATCGGTTTTTTGCAGGTTCTTTTTTTATCGGAAACGCCCTCGTGATTGTAGCATTTTCGCCCAGGGAAGAGCTTTGGTTCAAATCCCTGCTGGTTTTCATCATCCTCGCGGCTCTGGGCGCATGGTGGTTTTTTATGTTCTCCTTGTTTTGGGCGGAGTGGATATCACTTTTTATCATTGGAGCTCATTACATATTGGAGTCCTTGAAGGACCAGGGAACCTCACCAACTTAAACGCCGCTGGAGTCTCAAGCTTGATAACCCACGGTTGAGTAACCCCGGGCAGAAAAAGGACGGCTACTCCCGCTTTTAGAACAGGGACGAAGATGTTTAATAGGCATCCCGCTTGAATTGGCTGGCCTGCGCAGAGCTACCGATCTCAGCCGCCGAAGTAGCCTCGGCGGTATTTGAACTTGACGCCACGCCGTTTGGCCTTGATCCTGATGGCGCGGTAGCGGCCGGGCTTTTCGATTTCGGGCCCCTGGTAACCCAGCACGTAATAGAATGCGTCGCGCCGCAGGATTTTTTGGGCGAAGAATTTCAGATCCTTTCCCTGAATGAAGCTTCCGCCCGATTCCCGCGCCAGGGACACAAGGCCCTGGCTGATATCGGCCATGTAATGCCGGTAAATGCGGGTGCTCTGGCGGTTGGGCCGACCCGGCCGGGAGACATCGAGCTCGCGATCGAAATCCATGCCCGCATTGTAGATGTCGAAGGTATGGAAGAGGATGCGGTTTTTGATACAAGCGTGAATCAATTTGCGAAATTCACGCTCGAGTTCGCGCTTCTCGAATTCAAACAGGTTCTCCAGGCGATTGGCCTGGTCTCCCAGAAGCAGCATTCCCAACTCGATCACGGACTGGAGACCCTGTACGGCAAATCCCGGCGAAACCACCAACATGGTTTT
>JBGTRP010000447.1:0-6388 GCA_041940685.1 Acanthopleuribacteraceae bacterium | reverse complement strand
TGTTCGGGTTGTTCGTCCGAACCCCCGGCTATGCTTCCCATCGTAAAGGTGCCGCCCCGGATGGGCGTCATTGCCCATGCCCTCGACGAAACCTCCGCCATCGTCAACAACTACAATTGGTTCCAGAACCCCGACGATTCCGAAGCGCCCCAAACCTACGAAGAGGCGGTTCTCGACTCGCTGGACCGGATCCTGATCAGCCTGGGTCCCAGGCCCTGGAACGATGCCTTCAATGGCCGCGGCCTGAACGGCTTCGACCACTTCCTGCTGGGTCGCATGCACAGCACACCCTTTTTCAACCGGGCCACCTATGCCCAATGCGTTGAAATCGGCGCCCAAGGTCCGGTTCGAATTGAAAGCGCCTTCGGTCTGGGGCAGTCCGGGACCATTCTGGCCGACGATAGCTTCCAGCCCATTACCGAGGCCGGCACGCGCGTCGGTCCTGGCGTTCCCCCCGGCGACCCTCCTGCCAACGATCACTTTTTCAGCATGAATGAATACTTCGACGTATTCGAGCTACGGCCCTTCCCAATCTTTCAGTAGGCCGCGCCGGCGCCTTAAAGCCCAAATAACGCGATCGCGTTTTCACGGGTTAGCTTGGCAAAATCGGCCGCGCTTAAACGCCGCTTCAAATCGGCTACCAACGCCTGATACTGACCATAAGAATCCTCGTCGTGGAAACAGGCTTCCGTGCCGAACAGCACCCGATCCGCGCCCAGATCCCGCACGGCGGCCAATACATCATCCAGCTCCATATTCGCCGTTCCCAGGTAGAGTTCCGCATCCCCCTGCAGACGCGATTCCCTGACCGTGGCAATGAGATTGTCGGCCCGCCCCAACAGGCTAGATGGAGAGATGAGAATCTTCACCCTGGGGAAGTTTTTGGCAATCCGGTAAATGGCTCGGGGGTCCGCGCCCGAACCCGACGGCCCGCACGGGTAGAACGCGGGAATGCGGTATTTCTCGCATAGCTCCAGGTAGGCCACGGCCATGGGAAAATCCACGGCATAGCCATTGAACGCGGGAAAGAGGCCGATAGCGACAAACACATCCCGGTACGCATCGTCCTTGAGAAACTTCTCGATCAGGCCGGGATCGCTCCGGGTCGGCAGGGCCCACAGAATTCCCTTCAACCGCGTCGGATGCGCCCTGACCCACCCTACGGTCTCCAAATTCGTCTCATGCTCACTGGAACCCGTGGCGCCCGCGATATTGGAGACCAGCGCCTTTGCCAGACCGAAGGCTTCGATATGGGCGAGCATCGCCTCCGGGGAGCAACCGCGGCCCTTATACTGGCCGATATGCGCGTGGACATCGATGACGCCGTCATCTTGCCGGGACGGCGGATCTCCTGGTCCCGCATTGGCGGCGAGCGCGGAGAGCAACAACCAAAAACCAGCGATTATCTCCATTTTCATCACAACACCTCGAATTGCGCATCCTTAATCTTTAGGAACCGCTACCTGGGTTCGTTTCGTTTTCGCCCTCCAGAATCTCCAGCAGGCAGGCCTCCAGTTCACGGGCCAGCGGGCGAACATGGGGCCCCATCATCATGGTTCGATGGTTTCCGGGAACGGGTTTCACATCGATGCCGCCATCCGCCAGCGAACGCCATCCGCGAACGGGTTCCGGCATCCCCTCGAATAGTTTCTCTTCGGCGGCGAAAAAGGTGATCGGCAGAGAATAGGCTTGGGGTTGGTAGTTGCGGATATACTGGCTGTCGGCGCGGTAGACGCGCCAAAACCGCCGCACATGGTCCATGCCGATTTCAGGGGGCAACAGGCCGACTTCCATTGCTTTCTCAAAAATAGCACGCAGGCGACCTTCCTCATCGAGGGCGCGCAATTCCTCCAAGTCAATGGCCAGGGGCCGGCCGCGGGTCGTGCTCCAATTCATGGCATGGGTGAAAAGCTGTTCGGCCTCGTCCTCCTCATGAGCCAGATCCGCGGGCGTCAGCGTGTCCAGCAAGCCAAGGAAGGCGACCCGTTCGCCCAGGGCGCTCCATTGGCGGGCCATTTCCAGCGCGAGCAAGCCACCCAGGGACCATCCCGCCAACAGGTAAGGACCCTGCTCTTGCACGCTGGCAATGGCCTCGATATAGACCGCCGCCGCCTCCTCCACGGTGGCGGGCGATGCGCCGCCATGCAGCAGTGGCGACTCGATGCCAAAAACCGCATTGTCGCCGCGCAGCTCGGAAACGAGCGCCGCATAACAGAAGCTGCTTCCTCCGGCCGGATGAACCAGGAATAGCGGCCGGCCGGACCCGGGTTTCAGGGGAACCAGGAAATGGGAATCGGGATGAATGTCGCGGCGCAAGCTCACGGCCAGCTTCTCAATCGTGGGTTCCTGGAAAAGCAGGGCCAGGGGCAGCTCGCGGGAAAACGCCTCGCGGATTCGGGCCATCAAGCGGACCGCGGTCAGGGAGTGTCCCCCCAATTCGAAGAAATTATCCAAAACCCCGATCGGTCGGGTTTCGAGCACCTCTTCCCAAAGCTGGGCCAAGCGAAGCTCGCAAAGGTCTCGGGGATACACCCGCTCCCCGCCCCTGCCGGGCCCAGAGAAATCCGGCTCGGGCAACGCCTGACGGTTCACCTTCCCGTTGGGCAACAAGGGCATTGCCTCCAGGTGAATCAAAATGGCGGGTATCATGAAATCGGGGAGCCGCTCCCGGAGGTACGCGCGCAAGCGGCGCTCGACTTGAGCGTCCCGATCCTTGGATTTGACCTTCCCATCCGCGGTAACCCGCTCCGAACGTTGGATATATGCGGCCAGGTACTTGTCCCCGGAATGATGCTCATGGACCAGAACCACGGCCTCCTCCACCTCGGGATGACGGTTCAGCACGGTTTCGATCTCACCCGGTTCGATCCGGTACCCGCGCACCTTGACCTGCTGATCCACGCGTCCCAAAAAGATCAATTCTCCATCCGCTAGGAAACGCGCCTGATCCCCGCTGCGGTAAAGCCGCCGACCCGGCGCGCGGCCGATGGCGTCCGGCGCGAACCGCGTCGCGGTCAGTCGCGGCCGGTGGAGATAGCCGCGGGCCAGACCCGCGCCGCCGATGTACAGCTCGCCGGGAACCCCCGCGGGAACGAGCCGCTGCCGGGCGTCCAACAGGTGGATTCGGGCGTTGAGAATGGGCCGGCCGATAGGTGTGATGGAATCCGCGATGTCGCGCCTACAGGTTTGGTAACTGGCGTCGATGGTCGCCTCCGTGGGCCCGTATACCACATTCAGGGTGCGGTCCAGGCCGAGCCGCTCGATGAACCGGCGCTGGAGCTCGGCGGACAGGGGTTCCCCCCCGCAACTGATGTGCTTGAGCGACCCGCAGGACCAAAAGGGTTTTTCCTCCAGGAGGACCTGGAGCAGGGAAGGCACCATGGCGGTGACGCTGATTTTTCGGTCGCGCATGTATTTGGCCAAAAAGGCCGCGTCCTGATGCTGGCCGGGCCGGAGCATGCAGAGTGCCGCACCCCTGGTCAAGGGCCAAAAGATGAGCCACACCGAGGGATCAAAGCTCAAGGAAATGATTTGCAGCACCTTGTCGGAAGCGGTCAGGGCGAACGCGGCCTGCCGCCACCGCAGTTGGTTGTGGACCGCGCCATGGGTCACCATCACACCCTTGGGCCTGCCTTGAGATCCCGAGGTGTAGATCGCGTACGCCAGGCAGTCCGGCGAGCAGACCGGGCCCGAATTCCTGGTTGCGCCCTTCCCTTCCCTGGCGGGGCATGGTCCGCCCAATGCCGCCTCACCCTCTTCCAAACAGACCACGCGGGGGACCCAGGCCTTCAGTTTTTCCGCCCACGGATCTTGGGTAAGAGCCACGGGCGCCCGTGTTTCCCGCAACATAAAGGCCATGCGGTCGCGCGGGTACTCGGGATCCACCGGCACATAGGCCGCCCCGGCCTTGAGGATTGCCAGTAAACCCACGGCGACCTCCAGCGAACGCTCCATACAGATCGCTACAAACACATCGGGACCGACGCCGAGCGTTCGCAGGTGATGGGCAAGGCGGTCGGCGCGCCTATCCAATTCCCCATAGCTCAGTTGCCTCTCCGCGAACTGGACGGCAACCGCCTCGGCCATGCTTGAAGCCGAGCTTTCAAAAGCCTCGTGAATGCATTGAATGGGCACGAAGTCAACGCCCGTCGCGTTCCACTCGATCAACAATCGATGCCGCTCCACGGTGTCCAGAATCGAAAGTGCGTGAACACGGCTGCTCGGTTCCGCGACCGCCGCCCGCAGCAGGTTTTCGAACTGCCGGCTCAGGCGATGGATCGTTGTGGCGTCGAACAGGTCCTGGTTGAGCTCGAAAAGGGTATAGAGGCCCTCGCCGCTTTCACGCGCCATCAGCGTAATATCGAACTTGGCCGTGACATGGCTATCCGTCTCCAGCGGCGCCGCGTTCATGCCGGGCATGGCCACATCCGTTGCCGGCGTGTTCTGCAGGACGAGCATCGCCTGAAACAGGGGGTGGTGGCTGAGGTTGCGCTCGGGTTGCAGCGCCTCTACCACGCGTTCGAAGGGCAGCTCGCCATGGGCGTACGCCTCAAGCGCAAAGCCGCGCACCCGCGCGAGAAGCTCCTGAAAGGTGGGCCTCCCCGACAGGTCGACGCGGAAAACGACCGTGTTGACGAAAAATCCGACCAGCGATTCCGTTTCCCTCCGCTCGCGGTTGGCAACCGGGGAGCCCAAACAAATGTCATCTTGTCCGCTGTAGCGGCTCAACAAAATAGCGAAGGCGGCTTGCAGGCTCATGAACAGGGTGACGCCGTTCTCCCGGCCCAGGGCTTTCAGCGCTTGGCTGAGCTCCCGCGGGAGGCGCCGGGACAGCGATGCGCCGCGGAAGGTTTGCACCGGCGGCCGCGGCCGGTCATAGGGAAGCTGCAACAGGCTTGGAACGCCAGCCAATTTGGTTTTCCAGAATTCGAGCTGCCGCTTCAGCGTGTCTCCACCGAGACGCTCGCGTTGCCAATGGGCGTAGTCCGCGTATTGAACCGGCAGATCCTGGAGGACCACCGGCTCTCCAAGGAGCGCCCCCCGATAGAGGCGGACCCATTCTCCAATCAACACACCCGTGGACCAGCCATCGGAAATGATATGGTGCATGGTAATCGAAATGACGTGATCGCCGCGGTTCAGACGAAGGAGAGCCACCCGCATCAGCGGACCCACGCGGAGATCGAACGGCCTTTGTGCTTCCAGGGCGGCCAGGCGCTTTGCTTCCAGGTCCGTTTCCGGAGGGCCGAGGCCCGAGACGTCGACCAGCGGAAGGGACAGTTTTTCCTGTGGCGGCGCGATGGCCAGCACGGCTTCTCCGTTCTGCTCGGGAAACGCGGCTCGCAGATTCTCCTGGCGGCGGATAAGCGCCGCGAGGCTCGCTTCGAAGGCAAGCACATGGAGCGGTCCGCTGAAACGCGGGGCCAAGGGAATGTTGTTTACCGGTAGGCCGCCAGCCAACTGTTCCAGGAACCACATTCTCTGTTGGGCGTAAGAGAGCGGAAGGGCGGCCACGGCATGGCGATCGATTCCGCGTAGCGGCGCAATCACGTCCAGGGCTTCGGCATCACGGCCGGCCATCACGCGGTCCACCCGTTTCCCGAGCGCCTCGATGGTGGGCGCCTCGAACACATCGCGCAGGGGCAGGCTCACGCCAAACAGCTCACCGACCCTGGAAACGACCTGGCTGGCCAGTAGAGAATGTCCCCCCAAATCAAAGAAATTCGCGCGTCTCCCAACCGGCGCCACGCGCAATACCTCGCTCCAAATAGCGGCCAGAAGCTCTTCGGTCTGGGTTTGGACTTTCCCCGGCGCGCCGCTCGCGGATGGCGTGGGCGCGGGCAGGGCGCGGCGGTCCAGCTTCCCGTTAGGGGTCAAGGGAAAGGCCTCCAGGAATACGAAATGGGCCGGCGCCATGTAATGGGGGAGCCTCGCCTTCAGGAATTGGCGCAACTCTTCCCGCAATCGGGCGGGTTTCAACTCATCTTCCCTGTCCTGGGCCGGAATGAGATAGGCCGTCAATTGCCGATCGCCGGGTTGGTCTTCCCGCACGATCGCCACGGCCTCGCGGATCTGAGGATGCTGACCCAAATGAAAGGCGATTTCTCCCAGCTCGATGCGGAAACCGCGCAGCTTCACCTGATGATCGATGCGGTTGATGAACTCGAGCTCGCCGCGGAGACGATGCCGAACCAGGTCGCCCGTGGCGTACAGCCGCTGTCCCGCCCGGCCGGCAAACGGGTCGGGGATAAACCGTTCCGCGGTCAGGTCGGGTCTCCGATCATAGCCGCGCGCCAAGCCCAGGCCCGCGAGATGGAGATTTCCGGGAACCCCAAGTGGTGTGGGATGCAGGTTCGGATCGAGCACATGGGCGCGCGTGCCGCCCACG
>JBGTRP010000446.1:0-6396 GCA_041940685.1 Acanthopleuribacteraceae bacterium | reverse complement strand
TGGACAAAGCGAGGCCGTTATGCCCATTCAGGCCAAGCTGGCCGTGAAGGAGCCCGTGCTGTTCGCGGTTACCGTCGAACAACCCGGCGGGGTGGTTGTTTCCAGTCGAGAACGCATTGTTGTGGTGGCCCAACCCGACGGGGCTTAAAGCCCTTTCCATCTTAAGTCAAAAAGCCGGCGCCCTCCGCAAAGGGAGACGCCGGCTTTTTTTGTGGGAAACCGATTCACGACAGGCCCGTATAATGTTACCATGGTAAATATGTACCAAACCCTGAACCAAGGAGGCATGTCGTGAAAACACCCACGGATAAGAAACCCGAACCCGGCCGTTCACCCCAGGTGCATCGGGTCCAGACGGGAGCCCGCATGGAGAAGAGGCTGGTCAAAGTGCTGAAGGCGCTGGCCGAATATCACGATCTCTCGTTGGGAGATCTCCTCGAAGGCATCGTCCTACACGCGTTTGAAGGAAAGTCGGCCTTCGGAGAGACCTCTCTGCGAAAAATCCGCCTGCTCAAGGAAATCTACGGCCTGGACTTGGATGCATCCATGAGCCATAAACTTGTGGAAGTGCGTGAGACGACCCCCGTCCAAACCAAAGACCAAGCGTCCGGCAAGGAGGACGGCCATGCAAAATGATGCCGACTTCCTATCCGCTTTCCAGAGATGTGTTCTGGATCCGAAACAGTTCCGACATCCTGACCACCTCAGGATGGCCTGGATTTACCTCAAAACCCATACCCTCCTAGAGACGCTCAAGCTCCTTCCCCGGGCATTGCGGCGTTACGCGGAAAGTCTAGGCGCAACGGATAAGTATCACGAAACCCTTACCTGGGCCTTCGTCTTTCTCATCCATGAGCGCATATGCGCCTCTCCGGACCTGGATGACTGGCGTGATTTCCTGCTTCGTTACCCCGAGTTGGAAGAAAAATCATTGCTTAGCGCTTATTACCTGCCGCAAACCCTACAGTCTCCTATCGCCAAAAAGATTTTTGTCTTTCCCGATGCGCTTCCTTCCCAGGTCGGACCACAAACAGAGGCGGCCCTCGCAGGCGTCGCCCGAATCTCATAGCATCGACGATCCTACCCTGTCCATGCGTCCGTTATTCGCGTGTTGACAGTCTGGAGCCCACCGAGCCTGGCTCTCCGCTACTATTTCCCGTGGAAGCCTGCAAGCTGGAAACGAGTTTGAAATTAGAATGCCCTCGCGTTTCAAACTTCGACATCCAAGAAAAATCAGCAATCGTCAAGGGGCCCGTACACCCGCGACAGGGCTCCCCCTTCCCGTCGTATCAGGCCCGCGGAAGTCGTTCCTTTTTCGCGACAGACCGGCAAATTGAACGGATTTACAAAATTATTCTCATTTTATACTTTGTTTAGAAAGCTTCACTGGAAAAATTTATGGCCCTATTAAAAAAAGATGGTTGACAAATGAATACGAACTGGAAATAATGAGAATTAAAATTCACTATATGTGAATTGTAACGATCCAATCGTTATCGTTACACCACATCTCCAAGGTGAGCCAGTTCCATCGAGGTTTCCTTTTGAAAATCGCAAAACAAAGGAGTCGTCATGAAAAAGAAATCGAACCCCGATCAAATTTTTAAGCCCGATGAAATGGACCTAAATTTTATCGACCCCTCCTGGAGCACGGATGATTTGTTGAATAAGGTAGGCGTCTTTTCCCTCACCTCCGTGGCGGACAAACTGGGTTTTCGACCGATTAAGGCCAAAATGGCGGCCAGGAAATGCTGGAGTGAGGGCAAGGATTCTTGGGAAACCATCGGCTGTCGCCGAGTGCTCAATACCTGGATCGTGAAGTTCCCCAAATTCGCGGACTATTACAACCGCAAGCTGAAGCCCAATTTCGGCACCCCCGCCTCGGACTGGAACGCCAACACGCTTTTGAAGCAAAAGGGAATCTACCTTTTAACCGATGTTTGCGAACTGATACCCTTTACCACCTACCAATTGCGTTATCAGGCCAAAAAAACGGCCAACTCCAAGGACCGGATCGGTATTTGGAAAGACCGCAACTCCAACCGTTTCCTGGTAGAAATGGAAACCTTTAGCCATTGGATCAAAGACGTGTGGCGTACGGCTGTTTAGACCGCGGGAGTATGTAGAAAAAAGGGGCCCTTCCTCCCTTTTTAAAGCGAAGCCGGCCCCGTTTCAAAATTAGCGGGCGTTGCGTTGTGAGATAGGTAAAAGAGGGACCCGGCGCCGCCGCCCAGACCCATGAGCCTCGGGTGAGATGGCAAAAGCCAGGCCTCTTTTTACCCTGGTTTCAAGCAGGAAACCCATAATGGGTTTTGATTAGAAGTCCTCGGGCGGCGGGTTCTCCCCTTCCTCGGGTTCCTCCACCTCATCGTATTCCGCGCAGGACTCCTTGGATTGCCAGGTGTCGAGGAGCTTGCCCTTGTCGTCGTAGAGGAATTTACGACCGTTCTTGAGCTCGACCTGGGTGTAGCCGGCCATATCGCCCTTGGTGAAGCGTTTGATGGTCATGCCGTCATGCAACTCCAGGGTGATCGTGCCGGAGGATTCATCGTACTTGAAGATATCCACCTTGCCGTTGCCGGCGGGAATTTCTCCATAGGCGTCGCCATTGGGCTTGACATCGACCCAGGTTCCATCCGGGTACTCAAACTTGACGGTGCCAGAATCATTGACGCTGACCCAGATCATTTCCCCGTTGGGACCATCCACGAAATTTCCGCTGAAGAGACCCTCGTTGATTTTGTCGGTAATGCCCTGCAGGAATTCGAATTGGCTCTGAATGCCGTCCATGAATTTGTCGATATGGGGACCCGCGGCCTTCATGATGGCCAGCATGGCCTTGTAAACCTCGGCCGTGGCCGCGGTGAGCGCTTGCTGAGCACCATTGATGCCGTTGAAGCCCTGAATGAGCTCGGAAAGCCCAAGGGTCAGGGGGGCTCCCACGGAGTTTAGGAAAAGGTCAACGCCCGCGCTTTTGGCATTGGAATTGGCAACCGTCAGATCCAGGCGCAATTCGTGGAGCGGGTCGGCCTTTTCCAGGAAATATTCCCAATCCGTGGTGCCATGCGGGTCGGTGGCGTTGACGGGGTTGTTGACCGTATAGGCGTACAGATTGACACCGCCCCGCAGTCCGGCGGTATCCCTGCTGATGAACCGTCCCAAATCGGGATGGTAATAGCGGGAGCGGAAGTAGTAGAGCCCGGTTTCCGCCTCCCAGCTTCGCGCGCTGAACAAGGACGAACTCGCGATCAGGGAGTCATTCAGCGGATTCCCCAGGTCGTCCTGGATCGTGGGTTTGCCGAAGGGTGAGTAGCCGTAGGATTCTACCAAGCCGCCCTGCGCATCCAGCAAGTGGGTGGCGGAGCCTATATCATCACGAATCAGGTAATAAGGCGTTTGGTCGTAGCGGATCATCAGCACATCGTCCACGCCGCGATTGTGGATCATCTCCCAGTTGCGCCAGATCCCGGGCGAGATCTCGCCCCGCTTTTGAACGACCCGCGCCTCGAACCAGAGTTCGTATTCGGTCAATCCGTTGGCCACGGTCTTCACCCGCCGCCCCAGGGGGTCGTAGAAATATTCAGCCACAAGGTTACCCGAATCCCGCGCTTCACGCATGCGATTGGCATAGTCGTACACGTAAGTCTGGTTGCCGTAGGCAGTGAGATTGCCGTTGAGGTCATAGGTGAGCGGGATGCCCCGAACGGAGCTGATTTGGTTGAGGTGATTGGGCGTGTATTGTGTAATTTGACCGTCTTCGTCAATTTGCTCGCGATTGTTGGCCAGGTCGTAGTCATAACCCGTCAAGGATTGATAATTGGCGGTAAAGGGATTGTTGATCTCCGCGGCGGGGACCCCATCCTTGACCTCTACCAATTGGTATTGGCTGTCATAGGCCAGTTGTTCCCCTTCCCCGAGGTCGTTGCGCAACACAGAGGTTTTCGCCCCCGCCTGGTTGCGTTGGTAGAGGTAATCGGGCAAGGTTTCCAGGGGCGTGGCGCCATGTTGAAGATTTTCCAGTCGGTTGGCTCCGTCAAAGCCAAAAACCGTTTGCCAGTTGCTCCCGCTCGCGGGCGAAAAGCTCTCCCGCCGGACGATGCGGTTGGCGCCCTCATAGGTGAAACGGAAATAGGTATCCGCGCCTAGCTTGATCTCATGAATCTCATTGCGGTCGGAAACCACGGTATAAGAAACATCCAGCCCGGATGGGTAGCTCATCGCCAGGGGGTTTCCCTCGCCATCGCGTTCAATGCTGGTGGTAAAGGTCATGCCGTCGATGAAAAGGGTCTCTTCCACCACCAGTCCGAGCGAATCGTAGACGCGCTGGATTTGGCAGACGCCGTTATCCGCGTAGCTGAGCAGTCCCTGATCGTTGTACTGGACCGTAATGCCGGAACCCAGGGGATCGACCCCGGCGCCCAGGGCCAGGGGACTCAGCGACTGCATCTTGCCGTTGTTGTCGTAAAAGCGTTTCAGGGCCGTACCGTTGGGATCGGTGGTGGTGTCCACCTTGCCGTCGGCGTAGTAGGAGACGGAGCCCGAATTCACCGCGCCCATGGCGGGATCGCCAATTTGTACGAGTTCACGGCGGTCGAGCGCATCGTATTGGGTAAAAATCTTGTGGCCCTCTCCGTCGGAGAACTCGATGAGGTTGCCGTTGAGGTCGTAGACCCGGGTCGTGGTGGCGCTGTCGATCAGGGCTCCGGAGCCGACGCCGCCCTCCCGCAATTCCGTGGTTTCGGTGAGCAAGCCGCCATGACCATGGGTCTGATAGGTGATGTTCCCAAGGCTGTCCACGCTTTTGGTCAGTTGGTTCAGGCTGTCGTATTCATAGGTGACGGTCCCGCCGGCCGCATTCATTCGCCAATCCAGCCGGTTCAGGTTGTCGTAACTGTATTGACTGGTCACCTGTTTGGGCGCGCCGTTTTCCATTTCATGGCGGGTGACCGACTCCAGGTTGCCTTTGGCGTCGTGGCCATACACGGTTTGGTTGCCCGCGCTGTCGGTTTCGGCGCGCTTCCGGCCCGCGCCATCGTAGTTGACCACGCGCAGCAGGCCCCGGTCGTCGATCGCCGCGATTTTGCGGCCCATGGCGTCGTGGTAGTAGTAGTCGACAATCGTGCCGTCCCCATTGTTATCGTTGAGGATGGGAATCATGATGCCGCCGACCCATTTGAAGAAGGTCCGCCGCCGTTCGTATAAACGGCTCCGTTCATCATAGAGCTTGATGCACTCCTCCTGAAGTCGGCCCAGGTTGTCGAAAACCCGTTGCACGGTGACATTGCCGGAGAGGTCGTAATCGTAGCTGGTCTTGTTGCCCAGGGGTTCGACCAACTCCTTCCTCCGGCCGAAGCCATCGGTCACCACGGTCAGGTTTTTACTCGTGGGGCTTTCCAGGTCGATCAGGTCTCCCGCCCCGTTGTAGGAGTACTTGGCGGTCGCGGCCTCCGGCGAGGAGGTGACGCCGATCGCGCTGAGATTCAGGTGATCATGGGCCGCGAGGGTTTGGAATTGCGCCGTATAACCGCCCCGCGTCCAGCTATACACCTGATCTCGCTCGTCGTAGACATAGGATTGGATGGCGGCGGATTCCTCTCCGCTGACCGCGCGCGGAGACACCCGCAGCACGACATTTTCATTCTTGTCGTAATAGGTTTTGGAAACGGAGAACACGCCTTCCGCGATTTCCTTTTGGTGCTGCACCAACTGGTCGAGCGCATTGTGGTTCTCTATTTCCAAAATCCAGGGATTGTCCGGGTCCAGCGTACCATCCGCGCGCACATGCGCCCGGTGGGTTTTGATGCGGATGCCGTTGTTGTTGTATTCGTAAATGGTTTCGTGCAGAAAAGGCGCGGGCTTGGTTTCACGCACCAACTGGTTCAGGTTGTTGTACTGGTAGATGGTGCTGAGACCCTTGGCGTCGGTCACCGATTTTAGGTTGCCGCGCGCATCGTAGTGGTTGGTTTCGGTGAGATTGAGATGGGGATCACCCGTGAGAGGATCGATGGTAGCGGGGTCCTCGGAATAATCGCGTACGGTTTGGGCCAAAAAGCCGACCGCGCTGTTGTAGTCGGAAACCGGCGTCGAGGCTGGATTCAGGCCGAATGGGTCGCTCGCGGGCCAATAGAAGTACCTTATTCGGTACCCATCGGCCTCCACCACTTCCAGCGGCATGCCCTTGTTGTTGTAGAGCACCTTTCGCTCCGCGACCACGGGAAAAAAAGTAGTGGCGGGATAGACCGTTTTCACCACATTTCCCTGATCGGGACCCAGGATGCCGTCGCCATTGTAGTCCTGGCTGTTTTGGATCTCCTCGTAATCGAAATAGCGCAACACCTGGTATTGCTGCACCAGAGGATCGCTCAAATCCAGCGTCCAACCGCCATTGTAGATCAG
>JBGTRP010000445.1:0-6409 GCA_041940685.1 Acanthopleuribacteraceae bacterium | reverse complement strand
AAAACCCCTATATTTTGAAATAATTATAACATTTGTCACTACTATAAAATATCATATGCCCAAGTTCCCTTTTCAATTGTACCATTCTTCTTAGTTAATGTTCCATTTCCCTGTCTTTATTCCCAAGCGAATTCACCTTCGTAGATGTCACCATTTTTGTACCTTATGGTACCTTTTCCTGATTTTTCAGATTTCCAAATTCCTTCAAGGATTGTTCCATCTGACAAGGAAATCTTTCCCTTGCCCTCCGGTGTGGAAATGACCAATGCCATCCGCCTTGCCGGTGTAGAAAAAAGGCATCAAGCACAGGAAATTATGGCGAAGTACTATGAAGACCACCCCGAGTATATCCTCAATGCCGAAGAGGATCAGGAGCACAAGGGATTTTTCGATTACTATCGCGGGACGCTGAGCCTGGGGTTTGCCGTGGAAGAAGCCGTAAAACCCATCCAGGATCGGTTTGCCGTTCAAAAACGGCAGCAACATGCATTGGAAAAGCGTTTGGCCATCGCCTCGCCGTCAGCCATCATGACCAGGGTTTTAGAAATGATGGCTGGCAGCTCCAGCGGCCAATACAATACATTCGAAGACGCCATCGCGGCATTTAGCCGGGAATGGCGTACCTACTTTCAGCGAAAAGCTTTCGCGGGCGACTTAATCGGGAGCGAGGATTTGAGCCGCTTCCCGATTTTTCAAGACCCATTTCATCATCGGCAGCCAACTCCGCTCTTGCATCTAGGGATTTTGGCGTTGTTCGATTTGCTCCTGATCATGATCATCGTCTTCCAACTACGCCGCCGCGGGGCGTTGGCACTGCTCAGAGGAGATTCTACATGACCTTGATGTTGTTGTTCGGATGTTTGATGTTGGACGAATGGACGCTGATCCCGGACGGGTCCGTTGGTGGAAAAGATCGGTTTCTAGGCGCCGGCACGACCCTGGCGGCGACCGATTCGGGGAGGATCTATCTGCTTGATCCGAGCGCCTTTCAAGTCTTCATACTCGACCGGGATTTGAAGGAAATCGCCCGTTTTGGGCGGAAGGGCAAAGGACCGGGAGAGTTCGAAGAGCCCAAGTCCATTGTTTTGACACCGGAAGGAAAACCCGCGGTTTTTGATCCGACGCTAAAGCGAATCACGATATTTGAGGTGGATGGCGAGGTCATCGAAACCCTTCCGCTCGATACGCGATCCGTGGCCGTTTACCATCCGGCGTCCTTGACGGGGGGTCACTTCGCCTTCTTGAGCGCCCGCTCCCACGAGGGAAAGCCCGTCTACGATCTGGCCATCTATGATCGCAAGGCGGCCATGGTTTCCAACCTGGTACGGATCGAAACAGAGCCGCTGGACTGGTCCAAATCTTCCGAGCCCGCCTTTTGGGTGGATTTCCTCCGCAATGAGCTGGCGTTGATCGGCAAAGGCCTCCCTGTAGCCTGTGCTTTAGACGGTCAGACTTTGGTCTATGGCCGCACCAACCAATACCAACTCCATTTGGTTGATCGGGATGGCCGTCCCATGAAAACGGTGGAGCGGCGTGTGAAACCGGTACCGCTGACCGAGGCTTCTCAAAAGGCGGCATTCGAGGCTGTTTGGAACCGGTTGACCGTCGATCCCTTTCTTTTCAACAATATGCCCCGCTCCGTCCTAGAGCGCGCCATGTTGAAAGCGGAATCGCCGCCCATACTTCCTTATGTCAAGGCCGTTACCCGGTTTGGTAAGGGCTTTGCCGTGCTGGCGCAATATGACGACCACAAGCATTCCGGCCGTTTCGACCTGTTCGATCGCGAAGGGGGCTATCTCGGTGGCGCGCCCTACAAGGGTCCCGCCGGTTGGGTTACCGGCAACAGAGAACACCTTTTCACCGTAGGTTCGGATCAAGATGGAGAAGTCATCATTATGCGTATGCGAGTAAAATAAAAATCCTCGAATAAAGAGGAGACGCTATGTTCCGCATCCATATTACCGGGCCCCATAGACATGGCCGATTCCTGTTGCACTGCAGCCACCAGGCGCTGGTTGATTTGATGAGGCAGTTGGAAGACCAGGGGGTAGCGGTTGACGTACGCAATGCCGATGCAGCCGAATCCTTACCGCTTGTCTTTGTGCCGGATCCGGTTGGTGACCGCATACCAAAGGACCCTCAAGTTCCTTGGTTTGTCTGGGACTGGAATTCGCTGCCGGGTATCCACCGGGACGCCCAGGAAGAGGGCGCTTTATGCGTTTTACCGGCAAAACTGTCCCTGACCTCTTTGTTAAACGCTCTACAGACCGCGGATCTCGTGCTGGAGGCCCAACTGGGTGGCGGATTTCGTTCGCTGACGCGCAATCACGAGAAAAATGAATTGATTCATCTGGAAGAGGATCGGGTCGTGTTCATCCGTAGAGGCGTGGTCCGATGCACTTCCATTCACATGGATGGCAGCGAAGTCTTGATCGGCATTTACGGTTCCGGCGATGTCCTGATGGCCCACGCATCCTATGAGTGTCACGCCCATAGTTGCCATGTAGAAATGCGTGCGCATACGCCATTGGCGGTCACCCTCGAGGCGTGGGGTCAAGCGATCAAGCGCCCGGATTTCTACGACCGCCTCAAGCAGCGCGTATGCCAACTCGAGTTGTGGGCCTCGATGCAAGCGCGTCCCAGCGCCGAGGATCGTCTTTGGGGCATCCTGCAGGTCATCGGCGCTCGATTCGCCAAACAAACGGAACAGGGCATGGTGTTTCAGATTAAACTGACACATGAACAGCTTGCCGGCGCTATCGGTGCGACGCGCACAACGGTCACGCGTTTACTTGGGAACCTGCGCAAAAAGGGCATGCTGAGAACGATAAAAACGCCATTGGGCGAATTTCTCGCCCTGACAGCCGAGGTTGAGCAATGCCTGCATTGATCTTTTGAAGGAGGCTCGGCCCCCTATTTGGGTTCGGTGAGGTCAATGCGTTTGCCTCAAATAAGAATGACCACGCGTGCATCCTTGAACAATCCATTGGTGTAGAGCTTGGAAAACTCTAACATTTCCTGGCTTGAAAGGGTTGGAGTTAACCGAACAATTCAGTCTCCCGCGGGGGAGTGTCAGCAATTTTGCGTGCAACTGGCCCTAGCTCTCCTTAAGCAGAGGCGGCACTTAGAAAAATGTGTGGTTGCCAATGCAACGCACGATCTACTTTGACAAAACCTTATCGCGCCAATTGGTTTTTTGTAGAGCGTGAAGCCCTGGAAGGGTTGGCTGATGCAGTTTCACCAACGCCGTCATAAGCCACCCTCCCCGAGCCCAGGATGGGACAAGAGGTAAAACCCCTGCCAAGCGCCCCAACGCGGCCAGAATAAAAGCAGACAGGATGAATGGATCGCCGACTTGTAGTCGGCTGTTTTTTTCAGGAAGGATGGCGAGTGCAACCCGGCGATCCACAGGAGAAAAATTTTTCAGAAAAATGAGCACTTTTTCCATTGGTTTCCGATTTTCTCTTTAGACGACTTTCATCATCCCGGACGAGTCCGGGCTCAACCACTACGCTTCCGCAAGGGCAATCCGCTCTTGATGAGGCAGAATCCACCGATTTGCGAATCTTCAACCAACCCGCGAGGGGAAAGGGATCAGGGAAACTCGGCTGGCCGATTGGCCTCTGGATTTCCCGCCAAAGCCATTGGGCATTTCATCTCCCACTCGCACGAAGCCATTCCGGAGCATCCTCTTTGCCGCAAGGATTGAGGGGAAACCGGACGGCATATGCAATGCGATCTTGGTCATCGAGACGGCGGCGTCCGCGCCGGGTCATCCCCAATCGGGCCAAGTCGCGGCGCTCCTATTCCTCAAATGTTCATCGATCAGCAAACACGCTCTTAACCCCTTGAGCCATTCTCTGTCCGCCTTGACTTTTCCGAATCTCGACCCTCAAGCTCGCCCATCATGATCCCGGGCGCAATTGGGTTCTGACAAGTCAAGGCGGCGGAATGGAAACTCGGTTTTTCGGGCCTCTCATTTTCGCGCGCCAATTTTTTGGCCCGGCCCACATCCAGGAGAATTTCGCGGCTCAGGGGTTCGACCGCCCACAACCCAACCGTCTCTCTTAGGATAATCGGTCAGCTTGTGTTTTCGTATGCATTTTCTGATTCGACGGACATTGTCGAGGTATTTGATGCCCATTTCACGAGGGTAATTTTTAAAACCTGGCCTATCTCACTGGTTTTTTTCATTCTTGTTTTGATGGTATACTTGCGGTGATTTTCACCTTAATGCAGCTCGACCCCCCGCGAAATTTTCCAACATGGGCCAAAAACATCTACCGCATGAAATAACGCGACTACTGAAAGCCATGGAAGCCGGGGATCCTAGCGCGCGCGGCCTATTAATGGAATTGGTGTATCAAAACCTACATGATGCCGCGCAATATTTTGTGAAGCTTTCACGGCCCGGCGGCAGCCTGACCCCAACCGTGCTGGTCCACGAATTTTTTCTGAAGCTCAGCGAATCCTCGGATTTGAGCTTTGATAACCGCCAAGACTTTTTCAATTTTGCAAGAAAGGTGATGCGCGGCATAATTGCTGATTACTTCCGCTACAAGCACGCACAAAAACGGGGCGGCGCGCGCCAAGATCTGATCCTGGAAGAAATTGATGAGGCCCTGGTCATGGCCAAAGCCCATCATCCACTCCTCGGTGAGGCCCTATCCGAGCTGGAACGGATCTACCCTCTGCAAAGCCAAATCGTGGAGCTGCGCTTTTTCTTCGGATTTACCCACGATCAGGTCGCCGAGTTCCTGGGCGCCTCCCGCGCCACGGTTCGCCGGGAATGGGAATTCGCCAGAATTTGGATCTACCAATTCCTTTCCAACCGAGCTCATGCCCCGCAAGGGCCGCCCTTGCCAAAAAATTAGAGCAGTTGTGTTGTAAAAATCCGTTTTTATTTAAGGAACCTATTTTTTTATATAAAAGGTGAATCTATGCAAGAATCAATTAAAAATATGAAAGGTAACCAAAAAAATATGGATATCACACTACTCCTAAACGCTTGGCGGAACAAGGAACCCAAGGGTACCGAAAAATTGATGGAGGCCGTTTACCCAGAGCTTCGCAAAATCGCACATGGTTACCTACGCAAAGAGCCCGCGGCGCATTCCCTTCAAACCACGGGCCTCGTCCACGACGCCTACCTGCGCCTGGACAGGAAGGTCCATTGTACCTGGAAGAATCGAGAACATTTCTACGGGATCGCCGCGCGCATCATGCGCCGCATCCTAGTGGAATACGCGCGGGCTCGCAACACGGAAAAACGCGGGGGCGGCGCTCCCAACCTCGAACTCAACGAGAATCAAAAAATCACCAAGGGGAAAGCGATATCCGTGCTTACCCTCGATCATGCGCTTCAGGATCTGAAAAGAATCCACAAACGCCAAAGCCAGATCGTTGAGTTGCGCTTCTTCGCGGGGTTGGATAACCGGGAAATCGCGCGCGCTTTGCAAGTTTCGGAGGGCACGGTTAAGCGTGATTGGAGTATGGCTAAGGCATGGCTTTTTAAGTACTTACGGCAATCAAACCTTCGCGGCTGAGCGCATGAAAAGCGGGCATGAACGAATCCACGATTACTTCATCGAAATCCTCGCGCTTCCCTCCCCTGAACGGCAAGCCGCCCTTGATCGGCTCTGCCAAGAGGAGAGGGACCTGGGCCCCCGTGTGCGCGACCTGTTTTTGAACATGCCCAAGGCGGAGGGCTTTCTGGAAACCCCACTGCTGCAATTGGGTCAGTCATGGGACAAGCCAAGGCAAACCGCGCCGCCGATCGTCCAGGGCCATGAGATTCTCGCACCGCTCAGCGAGGGCGGCATGGCGGCGGTCTACAAGGCCGAACAACACAAACCCAAACGCCTGGTAGCTCTGAAACTGCTGCGCCACATGCGGAGCGGGGAATTCCTGAAGCGCTTCCATGCGGAACAGGATACCCAGGCCCAGATGAACCACCCCCTGATTGCCCATATCTGGGAAGCGGGGGTTACCGAGGACGGGGTTCCCTACTTCACCATGGAATACGTGGAGGGAATTCCCATGACAGATTATTGCGAGGGAGCCGGTCTGAACTTGCGCCAAAGATTGGAGCTGTTCTCGCGGGTCTGCGAGGCCGTACAACACGCACATGCCAAGTTGATCATTCACGGGGATCTGAAGCCCAGCAATATTCTGGTCACCGCGGATGGCACGCCCAAGGTGATCGATTTCGGTATCGCCCGGGTTTTGCAACCCAAACGAAAGCGGGACTCGGTTTCAAGAAAACCGGGCGCCTTTGCCGGGTCGCCGCCTTACATGAGTCCCGAACAAACGAGGCTAGGCGGCAGGGACCTCGATGTGCGCACGGATATCTACGCGTTGGGCGTCTTGCTCCATGTCCTGCTAACCGGTAGCTCTATTTTTTCCAAGT
>JBGTRP010000444.1:0-6411 GCA_041940685.1 Acanthopleuribacteraceae bacterium | reverse complement strand
CTACATTTTTAATTTATAATTTTGTTTGAAAGTGGCCGTGAGCTAACGTAAAGACCCCATCGGGCAATATAAATCGCTTGGTGTCATTTATAGACAAAGCAATTTTGTTATGAGAATATGAAAGGTAAAAAGAATGGTATGATTATTTTAAGAAGAACTTTAAACTTCCGCCGCCACTTCGCGTCCGATATTCAAGCCCGGAGGTTCCTTGGCGCGCCATCTTCTGAAAAACCAATGCCGGGCCCAATGCCCATTCGGCCCTTCAAAGTCTTATCATTTTGAATATCTGTTCCCTGAGCGGCAATGATTACGAGAGGCGTCACATGATCGAAAAGCTTGGCCATTACGAGATTATTTCCGAGCTCGGCCGCGGCGGCATGGGCATCGTCCTGAAGGGGCGCGACCCCTCGCTTGATCGCTTCGTGGCCATCAAAATCCTGAACAAACAAATTGTTCTCGATGAAACGATGGTCGCTCGTTTCAAGCGGGAGGCCAAGAGCGCCGCTTCCCTCAACCATCCCAACATCACCCAGATCTATTTTATCGGTGAAGAAAACGAACAGCACTATTTCGTGATGGAATTCGTGGATGGCGAGTCTCTGAGCGAGCGCATCCGCCGGGAGGGTCAACTGGGACTCGCCACCGCCGCCCAAATTCTACGCCAGGCGGCCTTGGGCCTGGCCGCGGCCCATGAAAAGGAAATTGTTCACCGTGATATCAAACCCGGCAACATCATGATCACGCGCCAGGGAATCGTAAAAATCGCCGATTTCGGAATTTCTTTTGCCCCCGACCCCAACCAAAAACTGACCGTAACCGGACAGTTCATGGGAACGCCGGGTTACATCTCTCCCGAAATCTTCCTGGGCCAGGCCATGGATCACCGGTCCGACATATTTTCATTGGGCGTGGTCTATTTCGAGATGCTGGCGGGCGAGCAACCCTTTAAGGCGGAAAGTCCTTACGCCCTGATCCATCAGGTTGTCTCCGCCGAGTTGCCGGATATCCGCTCGATCAACGACAATGTAGATCCCGCCAGCGCGGAAATCCTTTCCAAAATGTTGGAGAGAAAAATCGAGGATCGCTTCCAAACCTGTCTCGAATTGGTGGCCGCCCTGGACGCCGGACCGGCCAAGGGCGCCGGGGCTCACATTCCCCCCATTCCCTCGGCCGGGTTGGCAGAGACCCAACCCATTGCGCGCACGGCGGCCCATACTCAGCCGACAGAGGCTATTCCGCGCTCCGAAAACGAGCGAATAACCCAGGTTTCTCCGCCCATGGGCAATTCGGCGCCCGCTGTTCCCGGCATGCCGACCGGTCAGCGCCAAACCTTGGTGGAGGCCCCAACGCCGCCAACCAAAACGCCTCCTGATGTCAGTGGCGAGGGCCTATCCCAACCGCGGGGCACCGTGGTGCTGCCACCAAGGCCGCCGGTGAGAAAGCGAAGCAAGCTTCCATGGGTTGCCGCAGCCATCTTGGTTGCGGCGTTGGCCGTGGGCGGGGCCGCGTTTGGACCGGGTTTGGTTGAAAAATATTTCAAAGAAGACCCCGTCGAATTGGTCGGTGGGGGCTCATCAGTCGCCGACCGGCAAAAGGAGGGTGCAGGGAGACTCGTGGATATGCGCCCCGACGACTCCTCCTCCGGAACTTATAACGCGGATCGCCTTGATCGGAGGCCGGATGCCAACGATGAAAACTCTGTAGCCTCGGACGAGGAAACGGGGAGTGAGATTGGACAACAAGGGGAACAAAACAATGGTTTGAGCGCTTTGGATGGTCTCAGCTTAAAGGAAGAAACCACTGGCGAGTCTAATTTGCAAATGGCATCGGAAACCAACTCGCCAGCCGGAGGGGACGAGATTGCCTCGCATCAAAATGAGCAGATGGGCAACGGAAATCGTCAGGATGATGTCAACCTGATCAGGAATAAAGCGGATGTTTTGGACAAAACTCTACCGGACCATCAGCTCCAGGATGCCAAGCCGGGACGGACCATTCCCCCGGGCGATCCCAATGTGATGGTCATTACGGTCGGGGACCCGCTTTTGGCCGAGCCCCTGGAGCTCGCGCTGGAAGAGTACCTCGGCCAGGACCAGGTGCGGTTAATGGATGAAGACTATTTCTCCGAGCTTGGCAATTATATCGGGAACGAAAGTGTCGATATCGGCGCCCTGGGGAAGACGGCATACGGGCTTGGGGGTGATGTTCTGATCCTTACCGAAACCCAGTATGTCGGTGAACGGGAGGTAAGGCCTCTCAACCGGCCCTCGACGATCTATTCGGCGCGAATCAAGGTGCGCTGCATTCTCCTGGGCTCCAACCAATCCCTGGGGCCCACATTTCGGGATCAGATCGAATACAATAGCCTGACGGCAACCAGGAACGCGGAAGCGGCCATGCTCAAGATCAGCGGTCAGATCAACCGTCTATTAAAGGGTCTGTAAGCGCGCTGCTCGCGATCTTCAGGTTGGCGCCGGGAATGGCCATGCGCCCGTTTAGATGATGTCTTTCTGTTTTAGAAAAGCCATGGTTGCCAATAGGAATGCCAGGAAAAAAGCGGCGATGAAGAGTGTGGCCGTCAGGGGCTCGACCGTGGCTTGGGGTCCGTAAAATTTCTCCATGATGGCCTTGTCCTCGGGTTCTTGGACTCCATTGGGAAGAGTTAACAATTCGGTCCGTTCGCGCGCGTCCAACTGAAGCACCGCCTCGAACGCCCAGCGGCTGGGCATCGCCATCGAGGCGGCTTCCACCACCCCGGGCATGTCCTTGACCGGCTTGACCATTCCACCCAGAACCACCATGGGAATGAGCACGAGCGGCGTCAGGCCGATAGCGATTTCGGTTCGTTTCTTAAACGGCGAGGCGAACGCGGAAATGAACAGGCCGATGCTCATGCCGGTCAGTGAGGTGACAAATACTACGCCGAATAAGGGGAGGAAAGGTGCGCTCAGTTTACAGAATGGGGCGACAATGCCGACCAGAACGAGGCATTGGATCAGGCAGACCAGGGAGCCCACGCTCAATTTGGAAATCACGAAGGGTGGGATTTTCAGATTGTACATGCGCTCCCGCTGATAGATGTGCCAATCCCCGCAAATATCCCTCGCCGCGTTTGAACAACCGAACCAAATCGCGGTAAGCACCAGTAGAAATAATGGGGTTGGCGCGAAATTGAATCCAGGTTCCCCAGCCTTTGGCCGGAAGGAAAAGGCAAGCAGGAGAGCGATTAAGGGCGCCTGACTCAGCAAGATGCCGGTATTCATTTTGTCCTGGAGCTTGACCCTGAAATTTCTGCAATGAAGAATCCACCATTGCCTGAGGCCCGAGGCTTTGCGGGGAGCGGCAGTTGCCTCCGTCGCATCGGAGCTCTCGACCTGCTGGCGGCCCTTGCGACTGGTAATGAAATCTTTGAAATAATGGGAATTTCGATAGGTATTCTGCCAGAAATCCGGCGTTTGGGAGCCGATGCCGCGCAGGGCGAGATCGGGATTGGCGCCGGCTTCCCCGGTGGGTATTTCCGGATTGGTAAAGGTCAGTGAATCGGGATAAGCCGGGCCGTAGTAGACCAGTTTGCCGCCATGGTGCAGGAGGATCAGATTGTCCATTAACCGATAAACTTCGAGGCTGGGCTGGTGCAGGGTCAACACGATGATTTTTCCCTCGTTGGCCAAGTCTCGCAGCAGTTGCATGACGATGAGCGCATCCTCGGAGGAGAGACCCGATGTAGGCTCGTCCAGAAAGAAAATAGATGGATCAATCAATAGCTCGATCGCCATATTGACCCTGCGCCGCTGCCCGCCGCTGATGTGGGCGATCTTTGTGTCGCGAATTGAGTTATTTGCCTGGAAGAGACCCAGCCGCTCGATGACTTTGTCCACCAAATCCGCAATCGCGCGTTCTGACAAATCTTTTTCGAGTCTCAGCTTGGCCGAGTAGGTCAGGGCCTGGCCAACCGTCAGATCGCCGTGCAGGATATCTTCTTGAGGAACATATCCGATCGAGGTGCGGAAGGAGCCGTATTCCCGATGTAGGTTGCGGCCGTTGACGAGGACATGTCCGGAAGTGGGGCGGTAATAACCCAGAGCCGTTTTCAGCAGCGTTGTCTTGCCCGCGCCGGAGGGCGCCATCAGGCCGACAAACTCGCCCGGAAAAACAGAGAAGGAAATACCGTCCAACAAGGTCTTTCGAGATGCGGCCTTGCCCACCGCTAGCGACACATCCCGCGCCTCCAGCGTGAACTTTCCCTGTAAGTTCTGCTTGATCACGCCCTCGGGGCTCAGCTTGATCAAATAGGGGCCGACCCCGATTTCGTCCTCGGGGCCTACCCTGACCGGCTCATCGATTCTTCGGCCATTGACGAAGGTTCCGTTGGTGGAGTCCAGATCGGTAAGGATGAAATCGCCGCCTTGGCGTTGGATTTGCGCATGATGCCAGGAAACGATGGGCTTGTCGATGACGATATCCGTTTCCGGATTCCTGCCCAGAGAGAGCGTATTTCCGGTAAAGGGGATCAGCGTGGGATGCGTTTCATGAGTCTGGTTTTGAAGCAACTGCTGCAATGGCACGCGGTATGAGCCCAAAAACAGCGCATCGCTCTGCTTGACGGTTTCGTTTTGGATACGTTGGCCGCGGGTATTGAGGAAGGTCCCGTTGGTGGAGCCCAAATCTTCCACTCGAACGCTGGGTCCATCTAGAAGCAGCTTTGCGTGATGTCCGGAAATCATGGGGTAATTCAAGACAATGTCGTTATCCTCGGCCGCTCCAATCCTGATTTCTTTGCTCATCCTCTTGAATGGCGCCGTTTTCTCTATTTCACGCTCACCGACCATCTGCCAGGGAAAAGCGACGTTCGCTCCCAGCATAATTACGTCACTTTTTCCGACCATGACCGGGCTGTCGATCTGGCGGCCATTGACAAAAGTACCGTTGGTCGAACTCAGGTCTGTCAATAAATAACGACCTTCCCTATTTTTGGTAATTTTACAATGGCGACCCGAAACCTCCGGATGATCCAAAACAATATCGTTCTCGGCCCGAGCCCCGATGGTCCATGAGTCTGTCCGGAGGACGGTGGATAGCTCACTACCGCATTCCGGGCACCGAAGCGTCCCGGGCGGTGAGGCATGTGTGCAATGATTACAATAAATCGTCATTCGAGCTTCTCTCATCAAATAGAATAGCGAGGGCATTTTCTTGCCGGATTCCGCGGCCCGGGGTCCGCCCAATCCGGAATGGGCCTTTGATGATTCGGTGATCAGGGGAACTCTCGAATCCTAGCCCGGTTGATCGCATTGGGCAAGCATGTAATGTGTTCAAAAAAATCCCCTCGCAATGGCAAAAAACAATCCAGCATTCCCTTGGGGGGACTTGTCGTTGCTATATTATATTTTACGGAACAAGATAGCCTGTTAAGTAGCCAATGGCTTAGGGATTACTTTTTTCTAAATCATAATGACACTCATAGTGATTTTTTGAACAAACCGCTTTGCTTCCTCAAAAAAAATGGATAATAGCCCATTGTTTTTGTTGAATTTTTTTGGCGTGAACACGGCTTATGCAACTCCTTGTATTAGGCTAAAAACGGCTTGAGGGAAAGGGGGGAGGCCCGGTCGCCGTTGCGTGCGGAATCCATGGCCGTACGGGAAATGCGGCGGGGCGCTTTCGCCTGTTCCCGCCAACAGAAAAATCACTCCACCAAAACTTCCCGTTGTACCTTTGGCTGAAAACGCAGATTCACCTCAAACCCATCCTGATAATACCAACCTCGCGAACCCTCGGCCCCGACCTTACACTTGCCTTCTAGATTGATGCATACCTGATTCTGCGGGTTTCCGACAATGTTTAAGATGATTGATATCCGTTGAAACACTTCTTTGAAGCTTGAGCCTAAATAGGCGGAAATCATGAAATCTTTTTCTCCGTTTGGTGGGATGATCAACTCCGCGCTGCCGCTTCTCACATCTCCAACCCTAATGGCCGCCTCGTCATTACAGGCGGCTTTCATTTTCAGGATAAAGTCAAAATCCTTAAGGCCAAGTCGGTGCGGGTTGTCATTTTTAACCGTGAGCAACATGTCAGCATAATAGCGGTTGTGGTGATCGGGGTTGCGATCCTCGGGCAATTGGATCATCTTGACCTTTTTGATAGTTACCTTTTCCATGAGTTGGAACATATTATCCTGAGATAGTGCGTAACCTCCAAATACAAACAATAAAAATAGTAAACTTACTTTCCAATAATATTTCATCAAAGTTACTCCTTAAATTCGTATTCTTCCTGTTTCGAGGTAAGGAAAAGCCAAAAAACTTAAAGAACGAGTGACTATCTTTCAAACTCGCCAGTTACCACTTAGAGATTAATCTTCGAGTATATTACTCCCGCCAAGTTTGGCGGTCAATAGGAAGGCTCAGG
>JBGTRP010000443.1:0-6415 GCA_041940685.1 Acanthopleuribacteraceae bacterium | reverse complement strand
CGGGCAGCGCCGGTGGGTCGTCGGCCGGGGTGGTCTGTACCGAGGCTTCCGGCGACTCCGCGGTGGGCGAGGTGGACTTGGCCGAGGACGCGGCGCCGCGTTCGGGCTTCGCCGAGGCTTTCGCGTCGCGACCCGCGTCGGGGGTAGGGGCCTTGGGAGCCTTCGCCGGGCCCTTTTTGGGCTTGATCGGCTTCTTGCCGATCATCGGCGGCGGAGGCACTCGTGAGGGAGGGGGAACCATCGAGGGCCATGAGCTTATCAGGACCGTCGGAGCCTGTCGGGTTTCCGACGACCACCGCTCGGATCCGCGGACCGAAACGCCATCGCACGCAGACCCGCGCCCGTTTCGACGGCCGACGCTTACTTCTTGGGCGGCGGTCCGGTGTCGATCCGAGTAATCCGCTGCTCCGCAGGAACCTCGTCGGAGACCCGGTTTCTGTTAGGTTCCGGCGTAGATGGCGGGGTAGGACTGACCGGATGAACGGTATCGGGGCGAGCGCGTGGTGGAGGCCCGGTGTCCACGATCGTCGGCGGACCGAGCGAATCGGGCTCCAGTAGTCGACCGGAGCCCGCTGGATCGACAGGGGCCGCGATCGAGGCGGGAGCGCCCGTGGGAATTGCGGTCGGCCGGCGGCTCTGGAGACCGTCGTCTCGCGGGGCGGGGCGCGCAGGTGCGACCGGAGCCTCAGCGGGAGGTACGACGGAGGCTGCGACGGGAGGTGCGACGGGAGGTGCGACGGGAGCCGCGACGGGAGGTGCGACGGGAGCCGCGACGGGAGGTGCGGCGGGAGCCGCGACGGGAGCCGCGACGGGAGGTGCGACGGGAGGTGCGACGGGAGGGGCGACGGGAGCCGCGACCGGCTCCGCCGGGGCTGCGGGCGGCGAGGACCCCGGTGGAATCGTCATGCCGGTCAGCACCGGACTCGACATCGTCTGCGCCGGCTCCGGTCGTGGCTCGTGGGGGATCCGCAAGAACCGCGACATCAGAAACTCCACCTCGCGCCGGAGGTCGTCGAGCGATCCGTTGTTCTCGATGATGTAGTCGGCGCGGCGACGCTTGGCGTCCTCGTCCATCTGGGCGGCGATGCGGGCGCGAACCTCGGTCTCGGTGACGTCGTCGCGGGAACGCACCCGGGCTACGCGATCGGGAAGCGGGGCGGTGACCAGCACCACCGCCTTCATCTCCCCCTGCAGATTGCGCTCGAACAGCAACGGAACCTCGTACACGGCCACTTCGTGGCCGGCCTTCTCCAGCGCGTCGAGCACCTGCTCGAACCGGTCACGGATGCGCGGGTGCAAGATCGCCTCGAGCTGGCGCCGTCGCTCGTTGTCCCCGAACACGATGCTGGCCATCCGTCGGCGGTCGAGCTCTCCGCGCTCGTCGACCACCGCGTCGCCGAACGCCTCGACCACCGCCTGTAGTCCTTCACTGCCGCGCGCGACCACCACCCGAGACAGCTCGTCGGCGGAGACGACCGGCACCCCGTATTCCTCGAGCAGCGTGGCCACGGTGGACTTCCCGCTGCCGATCCCGCCGGTGAGGCCGTACACATCCATGCGGGGGAGGGTAGCAGCTTCGATAGCCGCGCATGACCAGACCGGACCCCGCGGCGGTGGCTGGGCCTGGACGGCGGCGCACATCGGGCGGGTGGTCCGGTCTGCCCGGCCCGCTCGGGCATCTCGCGGCTGTGATAGGAATCCACCGTGACCCCTTCGGACCGAGCGTCCCGCGCCCGGCGGCGGTTCATATTCTCTCGAATGGCGGCGAACTCCATTTCCGGGGTTACGATTCCCTGGCGCGCGTAATGTAATTGTGTGACGTTGCCGCCCCGCTTCGCGCGGCGCGGTTGGCGCGCGAGACCGGGATGTGTGGCCATCGGGCCGTGGGACCCGCCTCTGGTTTGGCCGTTATCCTCGGGGCGGAGAGCCCTGCCCGCGTAGGTTTCGCTGTCCCCGCGTTGCGCGATCCAGGGGCCGCGCAAATCCGGCAACCCGTGGGTGACATCGATCTCCGCGTCGGTATCCGTATAGGGTCCCGAGGTGTCGTATACGGGAAAGCTTTGGCCATTGGTGAGGGCAATCTCGCGGCAGGGTACTCGGATTTCGGGGTGGACTTGGCCGGGAATGTAAATTTTGCGCGAGGCGGGCAGGGGACCCGTGGTGATGTCCGCCTCTTGACGGATGTTCGTGTCGGCTTCTCTCTCCATGATCGCTCCCTTCCGAAAGATCCATTCTTTCCGTTCTCTACGGCATGCTGGCGGTGATGCCCAATGGTCTAGGATAGCACTTTTTGGGAGAGCCGCGTGAGGTCAGAAGCGTTCGGAGCGAGAATTTTGTCCCCGTTTTACGAGCGAGAAACCAGCCAGGAGGAGGGTGCGGGGAACCAGGCGTTTCCCCTCGAGGTTTTGGCGTTGCAATTCCAGGTTGGATTATTTTTTTAAATATTAAGAAATTAATTTATTTTTGAGCTAATATAGTTTCTATTGACATGCGGATGTCGCGATAAATGAATAAATTACCAGAGCCTAGCGAGGGCAATTGATTCGGCCTGGGGCTTGACACACACCGGGTTTTCGCCTACCATGCTGCTACTTCTAGATTCCAATTTCCATTGTCCCTTGCCCTCGGGGTCGGTACCTTATTGTGGATCGCGCCAAACGTCAACCATATGGTTTAGGAGAGATATTCATGAAGAGTAGTTTGTGGAGCTTAGGATGGAAAATGATCATCGTTGGAGCGTTGCTCGCATCCCTGCCGGCAATGGCGCAGTCCAGCGATGATTCGGAGAAAAAAGACGAAGAAGAAGCCATTGTGGTGGAAATGGTCGTCGTGGGTTCGCGGGGTAAACCGCGCACGGTTACGGACTCGACGGTACCGATTGACGTGATCTCGGCGAAGGACTTTGCCGCCCTTGGCAATACCGCGGACCTTACCGACAATTTGAAACAGCTCGTACCATCCTACACGGCGACCCCGGCGACCGGAGACGGCAGCGCATTCGTCCGGCCCACCTCCCTGCGGGGCATGGCTCCGGACCAAACACTGGTTTTGGTGAACGGCAAGCGGCGGCACCGTTCGGCCTTGGTGCAGTTTTTCGCGCCGGCCGCGGGCAATGGCGCCCATGGCGTGGATGTCGGCATGATTCCCAGCATCGCGGTCAAGCGAATCGAGGTGTTGCGCGATGGCGCGGCCTCCCAATACGGTTCGGATGCGATCGCCGGCGTGATGAACTTTGAAATGAAAGACGCCTCCTCGGGCTACGAGGTCGAGCTTCAGGGCGGCCAGCACTACGAGGGCGAGAACAGTTACAAAATCGGCTTCAACGGTGGTTTTTCCGTGGGCGACAACGGGTTTATCAACCTGAGCGTCGAGCGCATTGACAATGACGCGCTTTCCCGCGGGATCCAGCGGGCGGATGCACAGGCGTTGATCGATTCCGGCGTTACGGGCGTTGGCGCGGATGCGCCGTTCGGCGATGCGCCCCTCGTGCAAACCTGGGGGCGTCCGGAAACCTCCGGCACCCGGATCTTCATCAATTCCGGTTTCACCCTGGGCGACACCTCGCGGCTGTACTTTCACGGGGGATACGGCGACACCGATGGCCGCTATCGCTTCTTCTACCGCACGCCCAATCACCCCAGCCTGGTTCCCCTGCGCGACCAAGGGTTTACGGGCCTGCCGGGCGGCTATACGCCCTATCTGGACGGCGCCCAAAAAGATATGGCCCTGGTCGGCGGGGTAGAGGGTCTTTTTCCCAACGACATTACCTACGATTTCAGCGTGGGGATCGGCATGAACGAGTTGGACTACTTCCTCAACAACACCATCAACCAGGATCTGGGTTTGGTGAATGGCCAGCCCGCTCAAAGGGATTTCGACACGGGAGGCTACGAGCAGGAAGAGCTCAACTTCAACGCCGACTTTTCCAAGCCGCTCACCGACAAACTCAGCCTCGGCTTCGGCGCGGAATGGCGCGAGGAAACCTACACCGCGGTTGCCGGGGAGCCCAATTCCTATCTGGGCGCCGGCTCCAATGGATTGGCGGGCACCTCTCCCCGGGACGCTGGCGAATTTTCGCGCGACAACATCGGCGTCTACGCGGACATGGAGCATGAGGTCAACGATGATTTCCTGATGCAGTACGCCTTGCGCTGGGAAGACTTTTCCGATTTCGGCAGCACCCTGAACTGGAAGCTCGCGGGCCGTTACCGTGTCAACCCGGCCTTTACCTTGCGCGGCGCCGTATCGACCGGGTTCCACGCGCCCACGCCGGGCCAGGCCAACGTGCGCACCACCATAACCACCTTTGACGGGGTCACGGGTCTACAGGTCGAAGAGGGCTTGGTGCCTCCCACGAGCGCGGCGGCCATCGCCGCTGGCGGTAAAGCGCTGACCGAAGAAGAATCCAACAACTTCAGCCTCGGTTTCACCTCAAACCTCAACAAAAGAACCACCATGACCGTCGATTTTTACAAGATCGAGGTAGACGGCCGAATTTACCGCACGGGAGATATTCCGGTTCCCGGCGCCACCAGCCAAACGGTTTCGTTTTACACCAACGCCCTGGATGTGGAATCGCAAGGTTTTGACCTCGTGCTGACCTCGGGTTGGGACTGGTCCTCCGATGTTCGCACGAACCTGACCTTTGCCCTTGGCTTCAACGAGGTGGACGTGGTGGGTCAAACGCAGGTGGGCGGCATCACCCCGGTCAGCGACGGGATCGTCGAAGACATCGAGAACAACTATCCCAACGAGCGCTTCGTCCTCACCACCAATACCCGCATCGGCAGGGAATGGAGTTTCCTGGCGCGCGCGAACTACTACGGTGAGCACTACGATGAGCGCGGAAGAATCGGCGCTGCCGTGGACCCCTCGGCTGAAATCGGCGCCACCGTTTATTTCGATCTGGAATTGGCCTATCAGGTTCGGTCCGGAATTCGCATCGCCCTGGGCGGCGTCAATGTATTAGATGAATTCATCGAGGAAATCGGGCCTCCGAACGCGAACCGTTTGAGCGTGGGCCTTCAGTATCCGCGGCGTAGCGCCGCGAATTACGAGGGCGGCTCGTGGTACCTGAAGACAAACCTCAGATTCTAATTCCGATAAGTCCTTAGACACAATCAAAGGCCGGTTGCAGCGGGAGTTGTGACCGGCCTTTTTCCGTGGAGGTGTCGCGCGGTTCCGCGCCTTATCCGCCGTGCAAGCCCGTGGTCGCGAAGGCCCTATGAGGGCGCCTTGTTTTGAAATCCATCGCCCTAAAAAAGTGAAGGCCGGCATCAAATTGCCGGCCCTTGTGCTTGGCTTTGCGTGTGGGGAGCGCCCTCTTCTTGTTAGGCACTACCCTTGTGACGGGTTTGATGCCGTTCCAGTCTTGGCGGCCCGCCATGGATTTCAGGGCCATGGCGGCCGCTTTGCGCGTCTTTTTCTTGCTCATCGCGGCCTCCTCGTCGCCTTAGCGGCGAAAATGTTTAAGGGTATTTCCATCCAGTTGCAAGCACCAAGAACCAAGGCGCAAGTATAAAAAAATCTGTTTTGCAGCCTGGAGCTTGTGGCTTGCTGCTCCAACCGGAAGGCATCCCCCTGGACAAAATGGGAACTCCAGTCCCCTGTAGGATTATACGTAAAAAGGAGCGTCCCGGATATGATTTGGGGTCGCATCGGGCCTGTTGGGTCCGCTCAGGCCTCTTGGCGTTCGAGGGTTTTGATAAACTCGAAACGGCCCAATACCTCCAGCCCGAACAGGTGGCGGCGCAACATATCCAGCGCCAGAACGGCGGAGATCAGCCGGATATTGCGGCGGCCGAGATTGGGAATGGCAACCATTTGGCTGAAGGTACCTTCCGGGGTTGCCAGGGCGAAGGCCACGACGCCCACGGGCTTTTGCGGGGAGCCTCCGCCGGGTCCGGCCACCCCGGTAATAGCGAGGCCGTGGCTGGTTTCGGCTGTTTGGCGGGCGCCCTCGGCCATGGCGCGCACGACTTGGGAGGAGACCGCCCCATGCTGTTCGATCAAAGCGGGCGGCACGCCCACCATCTCGGTTTTGGCTCGATTGGAGTAGGTGATGTAGGCGCCCTGAAGGTAAGCGGAGCTGCCCGCCACATCCACGAGTCGTGAGCTCAGCATGCCGCCCGTACAGGACTCGGCCAGGGCGAGCGAATGTCCGCCCTCGATCATGCGTTGCTGAACATCGGCCTCCAGGCTCGAATCGCCCTCGAAAACGATGGCCGGCCCCAAGATGCCGCGAATCGCCTCGGCCACGGCGTCCATATGGCGGCGCGCCCGGCCGTCGGCCGTGTCCCGGGCCATGATTTTGATCTCGATCAGGGGCAGGTGGGCGCGGAAACCCAGGCTGACGTCCCCGGGCTTTTCAATCGGGCCCAGCAACTCGTTGAGATGTCTGGAACTGTCCGAATAA
>JBGTRP010000442.1:0-6464 GCA_041940685.1 Acanthopleuribacteraceae bacterium | reverse complement strand
GCGGTTTCAGCAAGATGGCGCCCGCGCCCTCTCCGGCCACATAGCCCTGGGCGTTTTTGCCGAAGGTGCGGCAGACGCCCTCTTCCGAGAGCATGCCCGCGCCGTGGGTGATGCGGTACTTGGTGGGGTGCAGGTCCAGGTTGACGCCGCCCGCGATGGCGGCCTTGCAGTCGCCGTTGCGGATGGCCTCGCAGGCCAGGTGGATGGCGGTCAGGCTGGAGGAGCAGGCGGTGTCTACGGTAAGGCTGGGTCCGCTGAAGTTCATGTAGTAGGAGATGCGGTTGGAAATGCTCCAATGAAAGGAATTCGGCGTGGCGTAGTTGCCCTTGAGAATTTCCTCGGCGCCGAGCACCTGGTACAGGGCCCAAACCGCGCCGACGAATACGCCCATGTTGCGGGTGGGGTCTTGCTGTTCCAAGGTTTCCGGAGAGTATCCCGCGTCTTCGAGCGCCTCCCAAACCACTTCCAGGAAAATGCGTTCCTGGGGGTCCATGTTCTGAGCTTCCTTGGGAGAGATGTTGAAGAAGAAGGAATCGAACTTGTCCAGGTGATCGAGGAACCCGCCACGGATAGTCTTGGTGCGATCCGCATTGCGATCATCGCCCTTGGCGAACCGGAGCAGGGGCGCCTCGGTAATGCAGTCTTTGCCGCCGGCCAGGTTTTCCCAAAACTGGTCCAGATTCTGTGCGAGCGGATAACGTCCGCTGACGCCCACGATGGCGATGGGCTCGTCCGCGCGGTCGCGTGGGCTCGTGACGGAAGCGCTTTCGGCTGGCCGCGATGCCGGCGGCTCGGCTTCTGCCTTGGGTTGTTGCGCCTTGGCCGGCCGTTCCGCCGGCGAATCGAGTTTGTATTTGGCCTTTACCTCGCCCAGGAACCCCGGCGGCCGTTCGACCATTTTCAGGTTGAACAGGTTGGGCTTGTGCTCAAACAGCTCGGTAATGCGGTGAATGATTTCATGCACATCGCCGCGCGAGAGCCCCAGGGGGATCGCCAGACGCACCAGCCCGTTGAGGGGCGAGGATTTCAGCATGCCCGCGCTGTGGACGCCCGCCCGGATGCCCGTCTCGCTGAACATCCAGGCGAGGAAGGACTGCAGCGGGTACTTCAGACCCTCGAACTCTTCAATTTGTTTGACATCAATCAACACCGCGTGGCCCCCGCAGGGTTTCACCACGGGAATGCCGTCGATCAGCAAGGCCTCCCAAATGGCGCGCACCCAGCGCATGCGCTGATCGATCTGGGCCTCGATATGGGCCCGGTCCACGAACGCGAGGGCAATCTGGCGGCGGGAGTCGCGGTCCAGACCATCCTCTCCCTCGTTCATGGCATCGCGGATGGTCCGGTAAAGCTGGCCGTTGTTGGTGGCGATGATGCCGCCCACGTTGGTGCCGAAATCCTTGCAGAGGCTGCCGGTCACACAATCGGCGAAGGAGCAGATCTCGCGCGCAACCTCCCAAACGTCCCGGCCGATGTAGCCCTCCTCATGACCGCTGATAAAGCGGGCGTTTTCCAGGATCCGGGTGATGTCCAAGACCAGCGGGATGTCATGGGGTTGCAATAAGGCGCGGATTTCACGCAAGTTGGCGATGGAAACCGGGTACCCGCCGGCCGCGTTGCTGGAAAGCTCGATACAGGCGAAGGCCACGCGATGCGCGCCCGCCCGCAGGATTTCATGCAGCCGCTCCACGGACATATTGCCCTTGAAGATGGTTTTGGAATTGAGGTTCATGACCTCGGGAACGGGAAACTCTACCGGGGTCAGCTCCTGGTGGAACTGGTGGAAGATATAGGTGGGAAAGAGCAGGTTCTGCACCACGTAATGGCCGGTTTTGGGCCAAATGCGGCAGAACAGCGATTCGGCCAGCCTGCCGGAGGCGGTGGGGATGAAGTGCTTGAAGGGGAAAATATCGCGCAACACGGTTTCCAGGTCGGGCGCTTGATCCAGCCGGGAACGCAGGGCGGCCACCGCCTCGTTTACGCAGGGGATATCCAGTTGCGCCCAGGAATCCGTGTTCAGGTCGAAATCCAGCGCCTCGGGAGGCATGGTGGCCGGATTGAAGCCGTATTGCTCCAGGAGCGCCAGCCTGGAGGAGGCGGGAGCTTTGTCCGAGCCGCCGCCCGGAGCGGGGCCGCCGCCACCGGAGCTGCCGGGCCCGGGGCCGCGGGGCTTGTCGTCCATGGCCGCTTGTGCGCGAGCCAGCGCATCGCGCCAGGCGTCCTCGTCCACTTCTTGCGGGTCGGCGATCATCATCAGCACATCGGTGACCGTGCTTGCGTCGCTGTCCACGGGCCGGCAGAGGTAGATCACCGCGTTTTCCGTGCGGAACTTGTTCTTGAATTGCAGGTTGCCCACGCCGAAATCGTCTTGGGAGCGCAGGCTCTCCAGGATCTCCTCGACCGCGGGATCCGCGTTGGGCGAGTCGGTGAGCTTGGGGCCGAAGGTGCCGCCCAAGCTATACACCGTACAGCCCTCGGCTTTCAGGATCTCAATAATTTGACAGATCGCGTATTCCAATCCGCCCAACGGCATGTCGGGGGGATAGAACTCCAGGTCCATGAGATAGCCCTTGACTTGCGCCAGGCGCGAGATGACGATCGCGTTTTGCAATTCGTCGTCGAGGTAGGTGAGGAAGATACGGTGGTTTTTGCTCAGCGCTCCGGTTTCGATTTCCCCGCGCACGCTCCAAATCAAGGGGTTGATTTTGGTTTTGTTCTCACACCAGCGGTCGAGCACCGCGATGATGGCGGCATCGGTCTTCGGATCGCTGCCAGTTTGATACTCCAAGGTGCGACAGGCGCCCCGCTGCTCGAACTTGGAGACCAGGTAACGCAAACGCCGCATGCGGTTGCCCCTGGTGGTAAAGGATTGCAGGTTGAGCACGCGCTGGGAGGCGCCGAAAGGCGTGGCGCTGAAGGGAACGCCGTCCACGGATTGCAACCGATCCTCTGAGAGGAAGTTGAGCTGGATGCCCTCGTCGCGGCAGTAGGCCAGCATTTGGGCCGCGAGCGTGTCGAAGTAGGACTCGGGTCCGGAATAGGCGTAGATCATGGCGATTTCGGAATTGCGATTGAAATTGAAGTATCCGCTCCGCTCCGCTCCGATAAACAGGTAGGGCGCGATGTTGCGGGTGCCCCGGGAAACCGATCCCTCGGAGCGGTAATTCTCGAATAGCTCATCCACGATTGCCTTGAGCTGGGGCACGCGGTCCAGCCAAATCTCAGGAAGGGCGATGGGCGCGCCCGCGGGTTTGGCCGTCGCGGCGGAGGGCCGTGGGCTCACGGTCTCCCGAGTTGGCGGAGGTTGCGACGTCTCGGCTCGTTGCGGCGCCGGCGCTGCTGGCGGGGCCGGTTCGGAAGCGGCCGCATCCGTACGCGGCGCGAGATGAAGCTTGCCGATCAGTGCCTGGCGGTGCTTTTCCGCGAAATAGGCGGTCAGGTCGCGAATGTTGTACTGTTCGAAGAGCAGGGTTTTGGGCAGCTTGCCGAAGTCCTTCTCCAGGTTCTTGATGACCTTGAGGGTGAGGAAGGAATCGATGCCGTATTCCTGGAAGGGCTCCTTGGGGTCGATTTTGGCCTCGGCCACCTTGAGCGCATCCGCGATCAGGCCGGTGAGGTAGGCCTCCGTACGTTTTTTGAGCTGCTTGTCGTCGATCTCGGCGGGCGGGGGCTCGGAGGCGTCCGCTCGCGTGGCTTCCACGGCTGGCGGCCGGGCGGGGACGGCTGGAGATGCGTCGGGTTTCAAGCCGAGCTTTTGCACCAGGGCGGACTCGTGTTTTTGCGTGAGGTAACCGGTCAGATCCTTGATGTTGTAGTGCTCGAAAAGCAGGGTCTTGGGCAGCTTGCCAAAATCCTTTTCCAGGACCTTGATGATTTTCAGGGTGAGGAAGGAATCGATGCCGTATTCCTGAAAAGGCTCCTTGGGATCAATCCGTTCACGCTCCACCTTGAGCGCATCCGCGATCATGGCGGACAGGTAGGCCGCGGTCGCCTTGGAAAGCGCCCTGGGCGAAACCGCTCCCTGGGCTCCCGTGGCCGCTGCTTGGGGTGGCTCTCCGGATTCGACCGGTTTGGGCGCGGGTTCCGCTGCGGGCCGCGATGCGGCCAGACCCAGGGTATGGTCGATGGCGTTTCGATCGCCGCTGAGCGGCATGAAGTGCGCCGTGTCCGTGTGCAGGGCCGCGCCCAGCGCGGCCAGGCCCTCATCCGTGGCGAGCGGCCGGATGCCGGTGGTTTCGGTCATATGGGCGACGAGTTCGGGGTCGACGGACATGCCGCCTTCCGCCCACAGGGGCCAATTGACCGCGACCGCGGCGCCCTGAACCTCGTTCTTCGCGGCCAGGCGGTTGCGCGCCTCGGCGAAATGGTCCATGAAACCGTTGGCGTAGGCGTAATCGGATTGACCCACGCTGCCCGCGACCGAGGCCGCCGAGGAGAACAGAACCATGAAATCCAGCGGATCTTCGCGCGTGACCCGGTCCAGGCAAAGCGTGCCCGCAAGCTTGGGCGCGAGCACCGCGCGGAAATCCTCCAGGGATTTGTTGAAGAAGAGCGCGTCCTTGATGACGCCCGCGCAGTGGAAAACACCTTGAATGGGCCCGAACTTTTCTCTCGCCTTGGCCAGCGCCGCGGACATGGCGGCTTCATCGCCTACCTCGGCTTGCAGGTACATGGCGTTTGCGCCCGAGCGTTTGAGCGCTTTCAGCAGTTTCTTCTGAGGCTTGCCGAAAGCCGAGCGGCCGGTGAGGATCAGTCGCGCCTTGGCTTTTTCGGCCAGGAATTGCGCCAGGATCAATCCCAAACCACCCGCGCCGCCGGTGATCAGGTACACGCCCTTTTCCCGCAACGGGGCCGGCGACTTCTCCTTCCAGGCCGCGAGAGAGGGCGCCATGTCCCAGGCGTCCAATCGCCTTTCTTCGCGTTTGTCGCCGAGATAACGGACCTGGTCGTATCCGCTTTCCGAGGCAGAAGCCTCGGCCAGCCAGATTTCGGCCTGCCGCGTGACGGGCGTGTCCTTGGACAAGGTCACCCCTTTGAAGCTCAGGCTCTGCTTTTCCTGGTGAACGGTTTTGAAATAGGCGGCCAACGCGGATTCGGTCGGCGGGGCGGCATCGCCCGCCGTCAACCCCAGGCGGCAAAGGCGCGCGTTTTTGTCGCCGGCCATCGGGGCGAGCGCCTTGAGCAGGAGGAAGAGGGACTCGATGCCGAAAATCAGATGCGGTTCCGGGTTCTCCTGCCAAGAGGCGGACGTCTCTTCCCATCCATGAAGGAGCATGGACGGGAAAACGCCGGACTTTTCGAGCGCGGCCAATAGCTGCCGATAATCCTCTTCCGATGCGGGGTCCAGGATGAAATGGGCGTCATTCTTGCGTTGGAACGCCTCGCCCGGTTCTACGAGGACCAGGGTTGGCGAAGGCTTTTGCTTGTCGATCAGACCTCGGAGCGCCTTGAAGCGCGCTTCTCCCCGGTCAAAGACCAAAATGGAAGCGCCTTTCCCGAAATGGGGTTTCGGCTGGTCGGCGGCCTCCACCCAGACCGGCCGGTAGCCGAAAACGCCATCCCCGGTTCGCCTTGGAGCGACAGGGGTGGATGCTTCCTTCTGCGGTTGGGGCGCCGCGGCCCGGATGGGCTCGGGCACGACAAAGGGCGGGTGATCCCAGTCCAGCGCCTTGCGCGCCCCTTCGATCTCGGCCGCACCGAGCCGGCGCGGTGCGCGCCAGTCGAAGCGGGCGGGGTCGTACGCGGCGACGTCGTGCAGGGCGAGTGGGATGAGCCGGTCGGCGGTCACCTCGAGTACGCGCGCGGCCGGCAGCTCGAGAGTCCAGTCATCGAGCGGTGCAGAACCGGCGACGAGATAAGGGTGGGGGCCGGTGCCGAACGGCGCGGCATCCGTTCCCACGTTCTCCGCGCGGACGGTCTGCGTGAGGCCGTCCGCCTCGAGACGGAACGTCGTCTCGATGCGGAGGTGCCAGGGGTACGCGGTCTGCGGCACGATCTCGGCCGCGTTCAGGGTCACTTCCTTGTCGTAGACCGCACCCTCGTCGGCTGCCGAGCGCACCGCTTTCCCTGCTTCGGAACGCGGGCCAAGAATGCGCACTAGTTCCGCACCGTGGGCTTCGATTTGGGCGCGTTTGGGGCCGGACGCATAGTCGGGCACGAAGACGCGCCCGTGGATGCCGGCACGCGCGGCGTAGGCCGCAAAGGAGGCCCCCGCATTACCGGAGGAATCTTCCACCGCTGCGTCCACGCCGCGTGAGCGCAGAAAGCTGAGCGTGGGGGCGGTGCCGCGGTCTTTGAAGGAGCCGGTCGGATTGAGGAATTCCAGCTTGAAGGCCACCTGCTTGCCCGCCATGTCGCTGGTCAGCAGCGGTGTAGCGCCCTCACCCATGCTCAACACCGGGGCATCAGCGGACAGCCCAAAACTGTGGCGATAACGCCACAGGCCGGGTAAGTCAGCTTCGATT
>JBGTRP010000441.1:0-6485 GCA_041940685.1 Acanthopleuribacteraceae bacterium | reverse complement strand
AACCGCCTGATGGTTGCCCGCCCCATTCACCCCCTGGGCCGCGACCTGGGTTACCTGCCCGGCGATATCGACGAAAAGATCCGGCCGTGGATGCAGCCGATCTTCGATAACCTGGAGTACATCCTGCACTGCAATACGGATGAGTTGAGCCGCAGCCAAATCACCCACCAGTACTTTATCGACAAGGGTTGGATGGTGGTGGAGCCGCTCACCTACATGCGCGGTCGCAGCATTCCCAACCAGTACCTGCTGGTTGACGAGGCGCAAAACCTCAGCCCCCACGAAATTAAATCCATCATCACCCGCGCGGGACACGGCACCAAAATCGTGCTGACCGGCGATCCCCACCAAATCGATCATCCCTTTTTGGACGCCTCCACCAATGGCATTAGTTATCTGGTTCAGAAATTCAAGAACCAGAAGCTTTACGGTCATATGGCCCTCAGCAAGGGAGAGCGTTCGGAATTGGCCGAGTGCGCCAGCAATCTGCTCTGATGTTCCCGCGTCCATGCGAACGGCGATTGGGTGGTTCGCATTTCCCCGCGCTCTCGCGGTTATTTCCTAAGGAACGGCTGACCCTCTCACCATGAAAGTTCTCCTGGCAAGCGCGGAACGGTTCTCGGGCTGTATGGTGGCGGCGCTGGAGCGCGCGGGCCACGAGGTAGCGGCCGTAATCTCTCCGATCAAGGGAATTTATGGCCGCGGCATCCGTGGCAGAAGCGATTGGCTGTGCCGCCTCAAGGGTTGGGATATTCGTGATGCCTGCCGCAAAAGGGGCATCGAGCGGCGCGTGAGCCGCCGCTTGGAAGACGGGGCCATGATCGCCCTGATCAAACGGGTGAAACCCGATTTGCTGATCGTTTTCGGTTGGCCCATGCGCATTCGGCAGGAGACGCTGGCGCTATTTCCGCTGGGCGGTATGAATGTCCACCCTTCCCAACTGCCTCAATTGCGCGGGGCGGACCCGATCTTCAGCCTGGTAGATGGCCATATCGACGCTTTCGGCATCGCATTTCACAAGATTGTAGCCGATCTGGACGCGGGTCCCATTTTCTTGAACGTACCGCTGCAGTATCATGCGGAAGACAGTTACGAACGGCTCTATCTCCGGCTTTTGGAAGCGCTGTCCCGCCATCTGCCGACCGCTTTGGATCGCCTGGCGGCCCAACCAGAGGGCATTCCACAAGCGGGAGAAGTCACGTTCGCCGACAGGTTCCGGCAGTCCAAGCGCGTGCTGGATCCGGAAAAATCACTCACCAGGATTCGGCGGCGCACTCTCGCCTGTTTCCCCCATCACACACGGCTCACCTCGAGCGCGGGCAGGCTCATTCATTTTTCAAGCTGCAAACGCCTAGCGCATTTCAAGGGTAGTTCCCCCGGCAAGGGCGTCATCCAACAAACGGGCATACTGAGTATCGTGGTCGCTTTCGATGGCGGCTTCGCCCGGCTATCGGGAATCTATTTTGAGGGTTCCACGCCTTGGCTGACGCCCTTTCTGCTGTGGAGATATTGCAAACCGGGCGCCCAATTGGGTTCCGCCAAGCAGACCCGTGCGCTGATGCGCCAAAAGAATTCCGGTTGAGCCCGCCTCAGTAGCCCGCGGCTTGGCCGTCCTTTCTGGACTCCGAAGCGCCGTAGTAGACCTTTTGCGCCGCATCGTAGCGAATGGCCTGATACCCGCCGAAACCGCCCATACCCGCGCGAATGCTATGTCCCTTCCGTCTCAGTGCGCGAATGGTTTCCCACGGAATCCCGCTTTCCAATTCCACGTAACCGCCACTCTCCATGGTCCCGCCCGTGGGCTCGCTGGAGCCGAAATGTTGCCAGCGCGCTACGTCGCCAGCCTCCTGCAGTCCCATGCCGAAATCGATCATATTCACCAGAATCTGTACATGGCCCTGGGGCTGCATGGCGCCGCCCATCACGCCAAAGCTCATAAACGGCGTTCCGTCTTTCATGACAAAACAGGGAATGATGGTGTGAAACGGCCGTTTGCCCGGAGCGTACACATTGAAATGCCCTTCTTCCAATGAAAACAGCTCGCCACGATCCTGAAAACCGAAACCCAGGCCGGGCGTCACCACGCCCGAACCCATGCCGCGGTAATTGCTTTGGATCAGGGAAACCATGTTTCCCTTTCGGTCCGCGGTGGCGAGGTAAATGGTGTCACCCTGATAGAGCGCGGGGTTACCGGCATCCACGCGCCGCGCCGCCCGGTTGGGGTCGATCAATTTGCGCCGTTCATCGGCATAGGCATCGGAGAGCAGGCCTTGCAGGGGAATTTGGTTGAAGTCCATGTCCGCGTAGAACTTGGCACGATCCTCGAAAACCAACTTCTTTACCTCAACCATGAGATGCAGGAACTCCGGGCCATTGTGTTGCATGGCGCTCAAATCGTAAGGCTTCAGCAATTGCAGCATTTGCAGGGCCGCGATGCCCTGGCCGTTGGGAGGCAACTCGTAGACATCATAACCACGGTAATTTACGGATACCGGATCGACCCAGGTAGAGGTATGGCGCTCGAAATCAGCCTTGCGCAGGTACCCGCCGATCTCCTTGAAGAAGGTGTCCATGCGGTCGGCGATGGCGCCCTTGTAAAACACGTCGCGACCCTGTTCCGCCAACTTTTGATAGGTATCGGCCAGATCGGGGTTGCGAAAGATCTCGCCCTTTTCAGGCCCGCGTCCGTCGAGGGTAAAGGTTGATTTGAAGGCGCCCGGCTGGTTGCCCAACCGCCCCGCGCTGAGCCGCCAATAAAATGAAATCAGCTCGCTGACGGGGAAACCCTCGCGCGCGTAGGCGATGGCCGGAGCCAGGATTTCTTTCATGGGCAGGACGCCGAACTTGCCGTGCAGTTCGAACCACCCGTCCACCGCGCCAGGAACGGAAATGGGCAGATGCCCGTAGGGCGGGATGCTGTCCCGCTCCAACTTCGTCAACTCTTCCTTCAATTTCTCAAGGCTGAGCCCGAGCGGCGAGCGTCCGCTGGCGTTGAGACCATGTAGCTTGCCCGTTTTGGCCTCCCAAACGATGGCGTACAGGTCGCCGCCGATTCCACAGCCCGTGGGCTCCATCAACCCAAGCGCCGCGTTGGCCGCGATGGCCGCGTCCACGGCGCTGCCGCCCTGCTTGAGGATATCCAGCCCGATTTGGGTGGCCAGCGGTTGGCTGGTGGCGACCATGCCATGAGACGCAATGACCTCCGAGCGGGTGGCAAAGGGTTTTCCGGTGATGCGATCCACCTGAGCGCCCGCCCATGTTGAAATCAGGCAAAAAGAGATCGGAAGCCAGCGTAGGAGTGTAGAAAAAGGGGTATTTGACATGGCGCAACCTTCTTGAAACGATTGGGAAAAGAGGATCAGGCTTAAAAAACCAGTCTAGCCAAAGCCCGTGGCCCATGTCAACGAAGGCAAAGATAAGGGTATGGGAGCCTGATCCAAGCCATCCTTTGAATGGCTTTTGCCGACTCCGTTTCCTATGTCATAATCGAGCGCATTTGCAAGACTCGGAGGCATTCGCTGCGGAACCTCACCACGCGCATCCATTACCCCGGCGCCCACCGATTGGAGGTGGTTGTCAATGGCATGACTCTCGCCACGACCCAATTCCACCTGCGCGAGGAAGGCGCCGCCTGTGTCATGAACCCAAGGAACCCTGAATGCTTCGCAAGGAGAAGGCAATGAGCGCCTACCCGTTTCTGCAAGTCGATGCCTTTTCAGCCCAACCACTGGGCGGCAATCCCTGCGCGGTTTTTTTTGATTGTGAGAGCCTGGACGATGCCGCCATGCTGGCGATTGCCAAGGAAATGAACCTATCCGAATCGGCATTCGTCCGGGGTTCCCAAATCGCCGACTTCGGCGTCCGCTATTTCACCCCAGCCGAAGAGATCCCTCTCGCGGGACACCCCACCATCGCCACCGCTTTCGCCTTGGTGGATACGGGAAGGGCGAAATTGACCGGGGAAAAAACCCGCCTGACTCTCGAGTTGAAGGTCGGCCCGATTCCGGTGGAGATCTTCGCCCGCAATGGCCGGGTCCGCGAGATCGTCATGACCCAGAACCGACCCCGGTTCATGGAACAATACGACCCACGCCAGGTCCTGCCGGCGTTCGGGCTGGGACAGGAGGATTTGTTTCCCGGGGCGCCCATCGAGACGGTCAGCACGGGCACGCCGCAACTCATGGTTCCCCTGAAAAACCTCGAATCCCTGAAACGGGCCCGGCTCGATATCCCCGCCTATACCAAGCTGCGCGAGCATGGCGATTTCTTCAGTCCACATCTCTTTTGCCTGAACGGCTTAACCGAGCGGGGCCAAACCTTTGCCCGCCATTTCGGCGTCCCGCCCGACACCCTGGAAGACCCCTTCACGGGTTCGGCCACCGGCGGTATGGCCGCCTACCTTTGGCATCACGGCCTGATTGGAGCGCCCCATTTCCATGCGGAACAGGGCCACTGGATGCAACGGCCCGGAATGGCCTCGGTGGAGGTGGTGGGCCCTCCGGAGGCCATTGAGGCCGTCAAGGTGGGCGGTCCCGCGGTCACGGTGCTGCGCGGGCGGCTCGATTTGGGAGCGATATCGTGAAAAAGACGATGTTCGCGCTGGCTTTGCCGGTTGCCCTTCTGCTGGCGGCCTGCCGGAACGAACCCTTGCCCGCGCCGCCGGACAGCCCACCGCTCGCGGGCTTGGCGCGGGATGACATCACGGAAATATTCCTGCACCTACCGCGGGAGGACATCCGATTGCGTCGCAAGGGCAGCTTTTGGCATTTACCCGATTGGGAGGCCTACCCCGCGGATGCGGTATACGTGGATATGCTCTTGGGAGCCTTGACCGATTTGCGTCGAGGAGAGCGAATCACGGCCGACCCCGCGGATTCCGAGAGGTACGGTTTCGGTGCGTCGGCCAAAACCGTTTCCCTGCGCGACGAACATGGAAAGGAACTGGCGGCGATCCAGGTCGGCAACCACGGCGCAAACTACCGCGAGTCTTACTATAAGTTACCCGGTCAATCTGAAATCTTCCTGACCCAAACCGACCTGTTCCCCGCGCTTTCGCGCGTTACCTGGGCCGATCGGACCGTCTGGCGAATGGCGCCCGAGGCGGTCGAGGAGATTGTAGTCACCGGTTTTCCACGGGACTTCCATGTCAAAAGGACCGTGGATCAGGGCTGGCAGGTGGTGCAACCCGCCGGGGCACGACTCCCCGAAACCTTTGTCACGCGGGACTTGCCGAGATTCGCCTTTCTCAGGGCCGGCAATATCGAGTACGAGCCGCTGCCGGGCCAGCGCTTTGAAGCCCGGGCGGCCATCCACCTTCGCGTCGCATCCCTGACGCTGAGCCTGGAGCTGGGTCAGATGGACCGGGAAATCATTTTGGGACGCAAGGGCGTGGACAAGGTCATTTTCAAATTCGGACCGAGCCTGCCCCGCTGGATCGAAAGCATCGCGCCGAGCCCCTAGCCGGCTTGGCGGCCAAAACCTTCACTCTTGTATCAAGCGCCCAGGCGGCAGCTGCCAGCGACAAGCAGCAAGCAAGGACAGAGCAAACTCAACTTGCGGCTTGGAGTTAGCAGCTTGTTGCAGCGGGATACCTGTAAGCTCTTTTCGGTTCATTTTGACCGGCTGGGCTGCCCCACCCGCCTAGGCGCCCCCGACACATTCCGCTAGAGCGTTTGGCTAATACAAAACATTGCCGAAAGGAATGGGTTTGGGGCCAGAGCATTTTTCCCATCCAGAAAGATTCAACTGATTCCGCGGATAAAATCTTCTTGTTTAGAGGGTGAAAAATAATCCGCGGATCGCGCGGATTCACGCGGATCAAGAACAAGCCAACCAAGATGCTGAAGTAATTTTCGGCCTATCCTGGAGAACAATTTGAATTTGGATGAATCATGTGGATTCGGGCCAAGGCTCCACCCACCGGAGACTGCTGGAAAGTGTATACATCCAAAGGAAAGAAGCTCTAGTGTTGTGTCAATCATTTCATGCTGCAAATGGGGGTCAGTTGGAAATCAAAGAAAAACTCGCGCAAAGACGCAAAGCTCGCCAAGAAAGTATCTCTCAACCTTCTTGATTTAAAAAAGGTAAAAAACTTTCTTTTTTTGCGCCTTGGCGGCTTTGCGAGAGAAAATTCCTGTTCTCTGATGAACACCGATTACGCTTTGCAAAGACGTAGTAAACGTGACATGAAACTAGAAACTCCCTTTTGTTTGGTCTTCGTGTTCTTCGCGGTGAATGGTTCTGTTTCTGGATTGACACAAATCATGCCTTCCCGGCCATATGGGCTCCCAACCGGAGCCCTGCCGCCAAACCATGCTGGCGGAAATAAATCAGCTCTCGAGCTCCAGATACACCGGGCAATGATCGGAACCCCACACATGGGGTTGATGCCCCACGTCCCGAACCCGCCCCAGCAGGGCGCGCTCCACACAGTGGTAATCGATACGCCATCCCACGTTCCGCTCCCGAACGCCCTTTTGAAAGGA
>JBGTRP010000440.1:0-6491 GCA_041940685.1 Acanthopleuribacteraceae bacterium | reverse complement strand
TCTTTCTTTAAATAGGGCGCTAGGTTCTCGAAAAGCGCGTGGCCCGTATCCGCAAAGGAGCGCATGCCCCGCTCGATTAAAGCCTCCAGGGTTTCGCCGCTGTTTTCTTCCAGATCCACCGCGAACCCGCCGGCGCTTCTTTTGACATATGCGCCGCGATCCGCCAAACCCTCCAACACCCGGGTCACCACTGCTTGATTCTTTTCAGGCTGTAGGGTGGAAACCTTGGGCAGCAGCCACCAGGCCGCCTCGGAGGCTGTCAGCCGATCCCGCGCGGGCGAGAGAAAAACAAGCACCAGCAATTTGAGGAGTTGTTCCGCCAGCAGGCGTTGGGGTTCGGTTTCGAAAATTTGAGGCAGGTGCTTGCGATAGTAGGGAAACAGCTTTTGCGCGAGCGGGAGAAACTCGGGTTGTACCTGGAACAGGTCCTGGAAATGATCCACGATTGCATCGGGGCTGAGCAGCCGGCCCCAGGGTTCTTCCAGGAAGGCCTCAATCCCGCGCGCCTCGTCTCCCAGCATTTGTTGCACCACGAAACCCACGATTCCGCGCGCCTGGGAAAAACGGTCGCGCACTTCCTCTAGAATCTCAAGGCTCACCGGATGGATGGGGTAGATTCGCGCCAATTCGGCAAAATCCACCGGGCTTTCCGGAAAGGCCTGCCGCAGTTGCTGAACCAACTGCGCCACGGCTTCCTCATAGCCGTCCCGCTTCACCAGAATTTGGTTCGAGATCAGGTCGTGGACATGGGCGGGGCTCAAAATCATTCGAATGGGATAGCGGTCCTTGATCTTGCGGAACAGGTCGTATTCCATCTCTCCGGTATGCTCGATCTGTTCCTGCAACGCGGCAATGATCCAGAATGGGTGGTCCTGAGCCCATTCCCCCATGAATTGCAGGAAACGGATATCCTCGTTGAACCCCCGAACCGAGGGTTTGGAGCGCAGGAACTCGGAGAGCTCATCCAGAATCAGCAGTACGCCCGCGGGGTACTTTTTCCGCCACGCGGACCAGGCATCGCGCCGGTCGGTGCGGTTCTCGATCCCCAGCGTTTCCTGCAGTATCGATTCGAGGGCGTGACCCGCGCCGAAATTCAAAAGCGATACGGGGCGTACGGTCAGCGCGCGGTCGCCAAAGGAGCCCCCCGCGATTTCGCGCGCCAGATAGGCGAGAAAGTGCGACTTCCCACAGCCGTAGTGCCCGATCACGAACACGCCGGATCCCGATTCCCTTGAGAACAGGTGACCCAGGGCTTGTAGGTGGTTTTTTACCTCCTCGGTGAGAAAGTATTGCTCGCTGATCCAGCCAGCGTCGGCGGCATCGAGATGCTCCAACCGCACCACGGTCGGGCGCGCGTGAACATCAACAAAGTCTCGAATCTTCTTCATGTCGCTACCTGGATTGATTTCCGCCCCTTGTCCGCAAAGCGTCCACGCCGCGCACCATTGAACGGGGAGTGAGGGTTTCCAATGGACAAACAATGCTATTGTAAACCCGGGGTCGGCGGACGCCCTAACCAAAAAGTTGCGACGGCTCGCCCGTCCCTGGTTTTGGGGCGCATGAACGGGCGGTCTCGCGGGGGAAATCAGCGTGGCGGAAAAACTCGAAAGGGTATTGCACCGCAACTTGAAGGCGGCCCTGCGCGCGGGCCGGCTCGAGGAAGCCCGCGACTTGGTGGAGCGCCTGAAGGGCGAGGCCCCGCTGGATCCGGCCACCCGCGGCTTCGAGCTCGAGCTGCTCATTGAAGAAAAAGGATACGAGGAAGCCAAAAGCCTCGCCGCCCAACTGGAAACCCAATTTCCCAATTCCAGCCGCATCCAGTTTCTGGCAGGGAAGTTGGCCTACCGCCGCAAAAATTACGCAAAGGCGGCCGCATCCTTCCGCGAAAGCCATCGCATTTTTCCCCATTGGCGTTCCCAATACTGGCTGGGCAAGGCGCTCACCCAGCGGGGCGAGTTGGACGAGGCGCGGTTCCATCTGGAAACGGTGCGGCCCCAATTTCCGCTCGTGGCGCGCGATCTCGCCTGGCTTTTCGAACGCAAGGGCGATCTGGAAAAAGCGCTGGCCTGTTATGAGGAGGCGCTTCCCTTTGAAGAGGATTCCAGTTTCACGAAAGCACAAATGGAACGGGTCAAAGCCAAGATGCTGAAGCCGGAGGCGCTCGTCGAAGAGGTGGAATCGCTGGTGGCCTTTGGAGAAGAGGTTCCCGACTCGATTTTTCCCGAGTACATCGCCGACCTATTTGAAACCGGAAGGGGCGACAAGGCGCGCCGCCTGATCCATGCACGCATCGAGCAATTACCGGCTGGGCTGGCCACCCGCGTGGGTTGGAATTGTTATCGGGCCCATGCCTACGATCTGGCCTACGACCTGTTCTCGCGCTTTATCTTGGAGAACCGCTCCCAATTCAAGCTGCTCAACGCGCTGGAGGCCGCGGCCAAGAAGTGCCACCGGGTGGAGTCGCTCATCGAACGCTACGCGGAACTCGCGCCACGGGAAAAAAACCTCTACGGCCGCATCAAGAAACTGAAAAAAACCTGAACGCGGCGCCCCATTGGCCGGGTATGCCCTGAAATCGTTCCATCGAGGTCGAATATGAAACCCACCCTTCCGCCCGCCCTTTTGTTGTTGACCTTTTTCTCCCTTGCCCGGGTCATCGGCCAGGATCAGACGGTCCCCGCGCCATGCTGGGAGACCGCGCGGTACCAGGTAGAAATCAACCAATGCGCTCATGACGAGGCCGATCGCCTGCAAAGGCTGTTGGACAGATTGCTGGCCGCGCTTGAAGAACGGCTGCCGGCCGGCATGCGGCCAGCCCTGACCGAGGCCCAGGAAGACTGGAAAACCTTTGCCGAGGCCGATTGCCGCTGGGAGGAGTCCTTTTACGATGGCGGCTCCATGGCTCCGGCGGTCTACGACTTTTGCCGGGCCCAAAACCTGGCCGCCCGCATCGACCGCCTGCGGCTCTGGCTCTGCGAGGGCGGCGGTTCCAAGGACGAGCCCTGTGCCGAGGCCGAGGCCTTCGCGCCCTTTGCGAGCGGAGTCGAGTTACCCTGAGACTCCTTCTCGTGGGGGATTCCTTCCGAGCCACCCATGATTCTTCACCATTCGGATCATTCGTGTTTGGTTTATTCTGAAAAATTCAAGCATTGGTTCGATGGCGCGCTTACCCATATCTTCACGTGACTTTTTCAAGGCAAACCGCTATCTTGTAAGGCCCGGGTAAGGACCGCGTTTCCCGCCGAACGGCTCGCGGACGCCCACAAAACCCGGATTGAAATAGCCCGCGTCTTGTGATAGGCTTCGTGGGTTGTGGTCTGGCTTGACCGAAAAGTGTGTAAAACAAACGCAAGAGCAGGAATTTTCAACAGGAGTATTTCGTAAATTGATGGAAAAACAGGATAGACAAAACGTCATTGAAAAGTACCGCATCCATTCTAAAGATACGGGATCGGCGGAAGTTCAGGTTGCCCTGTTGACGGAAAGAATCAACGGATTGACGGAACATTTTAAGACTCATCAGAAAGACCATCATTCCCGGCGCGGCTTGTTGCAAATGGTCGGGAAGCGCAAAAGATTGTTGGAATACATCAAGAAAAACGATTTCGACCGCTATTCCAACCTGATCAGCAGCCTCGGTCTCAGAAAATAAGAAGAGTTGTAGCCAACCCCTAATTTAAGAACGCCCATTTTTCTTAAAAAGGGGTTTTTGTTTGTAATGATAGAGCCACGGTTTTGTATGGCGAACCGCGGAGATAACGAGGAGCTGAATGATGATAGTGAAAGAATCGATGGAGCTTGGCGGTTCAGAGCTCAGTTTAGAGGTAGGCAAGTTGGCCAAGCAGGCCCATGGCTCCGTGGTGGTGCGCCACGGGGACAGCATGGTGCTGGCTACCTGCGTGGGTTCGGAGGAATTTGATCCTGACCGGCCCTTTTTCCCATTGACCGTGGATTATCGTGAGAATTTTTATGCGGCCGGCAAGTTTCCCGGTGGTTTTTTTAAGCGGGAAGGCCGGCTCAGCACCAAGGAAACCCTGGTCTGCCGCCTGATCGACCGGCCCCTGCGCCCCATGTTCACCGAGGGCTACCTGGGCGAAACACAGATCAACTGCATGGTGATTTCCTCCGACGGCGTTCACGAGACCGATGTGCTGGGCATGATCGGCGGCATGGCCGCGGCCTACCTTTCCCCGGTCCCCATGCCCCAGCCGCTTTCGGCAATCCGCGTGGGTTATGTCAACGACGAGTTGGTCATCAACCCCACCGCCCAGCAACGCCTGGAGAGCACGCTCGACCTGATCGTGGCCGGCACCAAGGAAGCCCTGGTCATGGTGGAGGCGGGCGCGCAGTTCGTCTCGGAAGCCCTGATTCTGGAAGCGCTGGAATTCGGTCACAAGCACATCCGCGATATTATCGAACTGGTAGAGCGCATGGCCGCCCAGTTGCAACCGCAAAAATGGGAGGTCGCCCCGCCCGAGATCGACGAGAGCCTTTACCAGGAGGTCCAGAGCAAGGTTCAGGGCAAGATGCTGGAGGCCCTCACCACGCCCGGCAAACACGCCGCGGACAAGGAGCTCAAGGCCCTCAAGAAAGAGGTTCTCGAAGCCTATGCCGAGGATGAGGAGAAAACCGCCAAGGCCGCGATCTATTTCCAGAAGTGCAAGGAAACCATTTTCCGTGATTACCTGCTGGACCAGCGCAAACGCACCGACGGCCGGCAGTTCGACGAGGTGCGCCCCATTTGGTGCGAAACCGACTACCTGCCCATGGTTCACGGCAGCGCCGTGTTCACCCGCGGCGAAACCCAAGCCCTGGTCAGCCTGACGCTGGGCACCTCCACCGACTCCCAATTGTTGGATCACCTGCACGGCGAAACCAAAAGCCGCTTCATGCTGCACTACAACTTCCCGCCCTTCAGCGTGGGCGAGGTGCGGCCCAACCGCGGTCCGGGCCGGCGTGAAATCGGCCATGGCGCGCTCGCCGAACGCGCGCTGCTGCCCGTCATCCCCAACGACGACGGCTTCCCCTACACCATTCGCCTGGTTTCCGAGATTCTGGAATCCAACGGATCCAGCTCGATGGCCAGCGTCTGCGGCGGCAGCCTGGCGTTGATGGATGCGGGCATCAACATCAAGAAACCGGTGGCCGGCGTGGCCATGGGCCTGGTGAAGGAAGACGAAAAGTACGCCATCCTCACCGATATCCAAGGCGCCGAGGATCATTACGGCGACATGGACTTCAAGGTGACCGGCACGGATGAGGGCATCACGGCCCTGCAGATGGACATCAAGGTCAAGGGCCTGACCCGCCAAATTTTGGCCGATGCCCTAGAGCAGGCGAAAAAAGGCCGCCTCCACATCCTCGCCAAAATGCATGAGACCCTTTCCGAGCCGCGTTCGGAGTTCCGCAACCACGTTCCCCAAATCGAGACGCTCATGATTCCCGTCGCCAAGATTCGCGATGTGATCGGAACCGGCGGCAAAGTGATCAAGAGCATCATCGAAAAAACCGGCGTCAAGATCGACATCGAGGACGACGGCAAATGCGTGGTCTTCTCTTCCAACGCGGAAGGCCTCAACATGGCCAAGCAGATGATCGAAGAGCTGATCGCCGTGCCAGAGGCGGGCAAGACCTATTTGGGCAAAATCAAGCGCATCGTGGACTTCGGCGCCTTCGTCGAGATTTTGCCCAATACCGAGGGCCTGCTCCACATCTCCGAGGTGGCCAACTACCGCATTCGCAGCGTCAGCGACGAGTTGAGCGAGGGCGAGGAAGTCATGGTCAAGGTGCTCAGCATCGAACCGGGCGGCCGCATCAAGCTCAGCCGCAAGGCCCTGCTGGAAGGCTAACCCAAACCACGGGCATCCTCAGGGATGCCCAATCGACCTCCCGGACCTGGCGAACCAGATGGCCTACCCGCCCTGTTGGAAGCGGGTCACGCCTGGATCGGGGTCATGGTTATTTCTTCCGCGTGGAGCCTTAGTCCGCCCGCTCGCGCCGGGGTCCCGCGCCCTTTCTGCCGGAGCCGGGCCGGACCGCGCGGGACTTTTTGGCCCGCATCGCGTCGTCCACGTCCCGGCGGATATCGAAGTATTGATGGAGATTGGTGTCTTCCAACATGGCGTAGTTGCGGGCGTTCAGACCCGCCAGCACCAACTCGCCGTCGCGTTTGGAAATTACGTTCTTGGTGGCCACGAAGAGACTGATCACCGAGGAGTCCAGCCGATCGACCAGGGCCAGGTTCAGGATCAGCCGCGATACCGGGCTGGCATTGATGCATTCCCAAAATACCTGGCGCAGGGCCGCGGTTTCCTCCAGGCTCAGCGAACCCTCCAGGTGGAAGACCACCATCCGGTCTCGGGTCTCCTTCACAAAATTAAACACCAACGGCGCTCCCGGTCTTCGCATCGCGGGGGGCTTCTTCCACATGCTGAATGAGCTCCGCGCCGAGCACCCGTTTGCGGGCGGTATCGCGCTGACGCTTTTTATAG
>JBGTRP010000439.1:0-6496 GCA_041940685.1 Acanthopleuribacteraceae bacterium | reverse complement strand
ATGAAAACGAAGCCATGCGGCTCGCGTTGGGTCGGTTGTGGGCCCAGGGCGTGGCCGTGGATTGGCCGGCCGTATTCTCCGAGCGGAAGTACCTGCGGCAACCCTTGCCCACCTACACCTTTGAACGGAAAAGGTACTGGATCGAGAACGCGCCGGAAGAAAGGCCTTCTCCAGCCAGCCAAACGCGGGCAAGCATGCGGGACTGGTTCTACCTTCCCTGCTGGCGGCGGCGAGAGCTCTTGCCGCCTCCCGATTGGCAGTCGAGCCTCTCCGCGGGACCTTGGCTGATTTTGGGAGAAGGCGCCGTGGCCGACGCCCTTTCCCAATACCTGGAGCGGCTGGGAAGCAATGTGATCCAGGTACGGCCAGGTCCGAACTTCGGGGCGGACGGCTCCAAAAATTTCCGCGTTTCACCCGACCAATGCGAAGACCTGGCCCTTGTGTTCCAATCCCTCGCCGAAACGAAACGCCTACCCCGCCACATCCTCTGCTTTTGGGCCGAGGGAGGTGAACGCGGGTTTTCGCGCCTCGTAGGGCTTGCATCGGCTTTGATTCAGCGGAACATGACCGCCCCGCTCGATCTGTGCATTTTCACCAGTGGCGCATATGACGTGCTGGGCACGGAGAGTCCCGATCCGGAGCGGGCCCTCATTCAAGGTCCCCGTCTGGTCATTCCCCAGGAGCTCGCCAACATCGCCTGCAGCTCCATGGACCTGGAGCCGGGAGGCGAAGCGGTCAGGGAAACCCAAATCGAAGGCATCCTCATGGAGCTCGCCGCGCGGGAACCCCATCCCGCCGTGGCCTTCAGAGGCGGTTATCGCTGGGTTTTGGGTTACGAATCCGCGCCCATGAAGCAAGTGGACTCGCCGAATCTGATAAACAACGGTGTTTATTGGATTACCGGCGGCCTTGGCCGCATGGGCTTGAGCTTGGCGCTTTGCCTCGCGCGGAGGGCCAAGGCGAAGTTGGTGCTCAGCGCCCGTTCCGAATTTCCCGAACCCAGCGAATGGGACGCCTGTTTGGAACGCGATCCCCTTAGCCCGACGGCCGCTCGCATCGAGGCGCTGCGTCAGATAGAGGCGGCCGGCGGAACGCTTTGGCTGGCGCGGGCCAACGTGGCGGATAGGAAAGCCATGCGCGCGCTCGCGAGGGAGGTCCGGGAGCGCTGGGGCGCCATCGACGGGGTGATCCACGCGGCCGGCGTGCTGGGCCCGGACAGCCAGCGCTCGGTTGGCGAGATTCATGCCCGGGACTGGCGCGGCCAATTTGAAGCCAAGGTTCAGGGCGCGCGCGTTCTGGACGAGATCCTCCGGGATCAACCTCCGCCCTTGTGTATGCTCATGTCCTCCTTATCCTCGGTTCTCGGCGGCCTCGGCATGACCTGTTATGCCGCGGCAAATGCTTACCTGGACGCCTTTTCCATCGCGAGCCGAAAAAAGGACGGGCCGGCCTGGTGCGCCGTGAACTGGGATGGATGGCGCTGGGATGACGGGCATGCCGGCGAGGGTTCGGCTTTCGCCATGACCGACGAGGAGGGTTGCGATGCTTTCCTTCGTTTGCTGGCCTACCGCTTACCCGCCCGGATCGCGGTTTCCACAAAACCCTTGGAGCCGCGCTTGGAGCGTTGGGTCACCCGTGCCCCCGGCAAGCGTCAACCCGGCATTCAACCGCCTTCTGATGCCGCCAATCACCAGCCCATCGACCCGCCCCGCAACGAAACCGAGGAGAAAATCGCCTCCATTTGGAGCGACCTCCTTGGTTTCAAGCGGATCGGTATCCATCAAAGCTTCTTCGCTCTGGGTGGGGATTCGCTCCTGGCCACCCAATTGATGCTCAAGCTGCGCGAATCCTTCGCGATCAACCTTTCGTTGCGCGCGGTATTCCAAACGCCAACCATTGCCGAAATGGCCCCGCTCGTCATTCAGCACCAGGCGGAGCCATTGGAAGCCGACCAACTGGCCCAACTCATCGCGGAGGTAGACGGGCTCGAAGAAAACGAGGTGGAAGCCATGCTCGCCGGCTCGGACCAGGGAATGCCGGACCGGAATTCTGGAACCCAAGGATGAACCCGCAGGATATGCATTGATGAACGATCTCGCCACATTGATCGCAAAGCTCTCTCCCCAAAAGCAGGAGTTGTTGCGCCGCCGCCTGGAGGGCAGGCGTGGGGATCGGCAGCCGGCCGAGGACGGGATTCGTCCAGTGGCGCGGACGGAGGGCGCCCCTTTGCCGCTTTCCTTCGCCCAGGAGCGGTTATGGTTCATCGAGTGTTTGCAGCCGGGTCACTCCGGCTACAGCTTGTTCGAGGCTCATTTTGCCCATGGTCCTCTTTGCGCTCGGGCCTTGCGGAGGAGCTTTGAGATGCTGGTTCGCAGACATGAGAGCCTGCGTACGGTTTTCCGCGAGCAGGATGGACAACCCTTCCAACTCCCAAACCCTCGAATGGACATTCCCCTTTCCCTCATCGATCTCCGCGAGCTCGAGCCGGAGACCGCGGAAGCCCTCGCGCAAGCTATCGCGGACCGCGAATCAGCGCGCGGTTTTGATCTCGCCACGGGTCCCCTGCTGCGGGTATCGCTTTTTCGTACGGACCAGCATCACCTCCTTTTGGCGCATATGCACCACATCGTTTCCGATTTGATTTCCATGCGGGTGATGATCTCGGAAACCCTGCACTTTTACCATTCCATCCTTTTGGGTCGGCCGGATGGGCTGCCGCCGCTTCCCGCGCAGTACATCGATTACGCGCTCTGGCAGCGAGGCGCGGCTCAAGAGGCCAGGTTACAGACCCACTTGGCCTACTGGAAAAGCCAACTCGGCAATCTCCCGCCATTTGAGTTATTGGGCGACTGGCCACGTCCGGCTGAAATCGATTCTCGCGGCGGCCAGGTGGATTTCCAGATTCCGGCAGAGACGGCCTCCGGTCTGACGCGGCTCACCCGAGAGCGGAACCTAACCCTTTTCATGACCATGCTGTCGGTGTTCCAAGTTTGGCTTTTCCGCTACTCGGGTAAGAGAGAGATCGTGGTGGGCGCCCCGATCGCCAACCGCCAACGTCCTGAGATTCAGGGGTTGATCGGATTCTTCATCAATACCCTGGTCCTGCGATGCGATCTTCACGGCAACATGACCTTTCTCGAAGCAATGGACCGCATCCGGGAAACCTGTGAAGGAGCCTACGAGCACCAAGACCTGCCATTCGAACGCCTGGTTCAGGAGCTCAGCCCCTCCCGCGACATGGGCCGGACGCCGCTTTTCCAGATTATGTTCCAACTGCAAGCGATGTCGCGGCGGTCCGCTCCCATGCTCGGCGCCTTGCGGTTCGTCCCCATGGAAAACAACCGCATCACGGCAAAATTCGACCTTTCACTCGGAATCGTGGAAACCGCCGACGGCCTCTCCTGTAGCCTCGAGTACAGGACCGCGCTCTTTGAACCGGAAACCCTGCGGGCCATGGCGGGCCAAATCCAGGCGCTCGCCCGCCATTTTGCGGTCCATCCCCATGAATCCATAGAATCGCCTCCGCTGCTCTCTCGCGAGGCGCGCCGCCAAATCCTGGTGGACTGGAACCAAACGCGACGCGCTTATGCCGAACCGAGTTTCGTCCACCGTGGGTTTTCTGCACAAGCGCGTTCGACTCCGGAAAGGATCGCCCTTGTATTCGACGGGCAACGAAACGACCAACACCTCGATTACGGCGAACTGGAGCGGCGGGTGATTGGCCTCGCGCACATGCTGCGCCAACGCGGCGCGCGGCCGGAAAGCATGATCGGCGTTCACGCTCAAAGAAGCCTTGAATTGATCATTGCCCTGCTGGCCGTGCTCGAGGCGGGAGCGGCCTATGTGCCGCTGGACCCGGACTACCCCGCGGATCGGCTGGCTTTCATGATCCAAGATGCGGATGTGGCGATTCTGATCACCGACGGTAGGCTCCCCGTAGCGGGAGAAGTCCCCATCCTGCCCTTGCACTCGATCGAGACGGCCCCTCGAGTGGCAATACCCTTGGAACCCAATCTCCACCCCGATCATCTGGCCTACACCCTCTACACCTCCGGCTCCACCGGCAAACCCAAGGGCGCCATGAACCGCCACGGCGCTCTGGCCAACCGCATTTGGTGGATGCAGGAACGCTACCGGCTCAACTCCGAGGATGTCATTCTGCAAAAGACACCCTTCAGCTTCGATGTCTCGGGTTGGGAATTCTACTGGCCGCTCGTAACCGGCGCCCGCATGTTCATCGCCAAGCCGGGAGGACACCGGGACCCGAGGTACCTTGCCGGCGCCTTGCGGCAACGGTGGGTGTCCACGCTCCATTTCGTACCTTCCATGCTGGTTGCTTTTCTCGACGCGCTGGATCACGGCCAAGGCTTTCACCTGAAACGGGTTTTCAGCAGCGGGGAAGCGCTTACCTCCGCGCTCGCCGAAAAATTCCGGGCTCAATTCGAGGCGGGTCTCTTCAACCTTTACGGGCCTACCGAGGCCGCCATCGACGTTACCTATTGGGATCAAGCGGTTCCGAGGCGAATGCAGACGGTTCCGATCGGCCATCCCATCGCCAATACGAGAATCCATGTTCTGGACAGCCGGCTCGAGCCCGTTCCCCTTTCCGTTCCCGGTCAATTGTTCATCGGCGGGGCGGGTCTGGGGCGCGGCTATCACGGCCGGCCCACGCTTACCGCCCTTGCCTTCCTGCCGGATCCTCATGCCTCGGTTCCCGGAGAGCGGTTGTACAGATCCGGAGACCTGGCCCGCTACCGGCCCGGCGGCGCCCTGGAATTCCTCGGGCGGGTCGATCACCAGGTGAAACTGCGCGGCTTTCGCATCGAGCTAGGCGAGATCGAGGCCGTGCTGTGCGCCCACTCCGCGGTCCGGGAGGCGGTCGTGATCACACGCACCGACCGCCATGGCGATATGCGCCTGATGGCCTATGTCACCGCCAGGGAGGCAGAACCGGACGTGGAGGCACTACGCGACCATCTCGCCAATCAATTGCCCCCTCACATGGCGCCCGCGGCGATTATGGTGCTGGAGCGCTTTCCCCTGTTGGCCAATGGCAAGCTCAACCGAGGCGCCCTACCCATGCCCGAGCGCGGCGATTTCACGGAGGCGCGCGAATTCCTTGCGCCCAGAAACCACATCGAAAGGGAGTTGGCGGCCATTTGGCAGGACCTCCTGGGCGTGGCTCAAATCGGAGTTCACGACCACTTTTTCGAACTGGGCGGTCATTCCCTGCTGGCCACGCGGGTATTGGCCAGGATACGGCGGCTCTTTGCCGTTGATTTGTCACTCAATGCCCTATTCAAACACCCTCGGTTGGGTGCGCTGAGCGCGGCCATCGAAGCGGCCTCCAGTGCTCCGGAACCCTCTCGAATACCCGCTCAACCGCGTGCTGCCGGTCAATCCGCGCCCTTGTCCTTCGCCCAAAAACGCCTCTGGTTACTGGATCGCATGGGTGGCGAGGCATCCGCCTATATTATTTTCAAGCACACCCGGCTGCGGGGTCCTCTGTCCGTCAGGGCCCTGGCCCGAAGTTTCCATGGCGTTTTGGCGCGCCATGATGGATTGCGCGTCACCATTCAGGCCCAGGAAGGCGAAGCGGTTCAACGCCTGACGCATCCCCCTTCCACGTCCCTTCCCATCATCGATTTCAGCGCCCTTCCCGATGATTCCATTGAGCAAATCGTCAACCTGCATGCCGCCTCCGAGGCGCGCCGTCCCTTCGATCTCAGCCGGGATCTTTTGGTGCGCGCCAGACTGCTGCGCCTAGCCCCGGATCTGCACCTTTTCACCCTGGCCATGCATCATATCGTTTCCGATGGTTGGTCGCTGGCCCTATTCCTCTCCGAGTTGGCCCAGGGGTATGAGGCGCTCCAAGACGGACGGGCCGCCGCCCCGCCGGCGCCTCCTGTTTCCTTCCTCGATTACGCGGATTGGCTCCGCCAACCCGACCAGATCCGCCGCCTGGAAGGCCAAAAATCCTATTGGCTGGAACGCTTGAGCCAAGTCAATACTCTGAATCTGCCCACCGACTATACCCGCCCTTCCCTCTTCAGCTTTCGCGGCGGTATGGTTCCCTTCCGCATCGATGCCGGCTTGATGTCGGATCTGAATCAACTGGGAAGAAATCATGGCGCGACCCCATTCATGACCCTGCTCTTGGGCTTTACCATTCTGCTGGCGCGCTACGCGAACGAGGACGATATCCTGATCGGCAGCCCCATCGCGGGGCGGACTCGGTCCGAGTTGGAGCCCTTGATCGGCTGCCTGGCCAATACTTTGGTTTTGCGCACCGATCTCTCCGGCAACCCAAGCGTGAACACGGCCCTCCAACGGGTGCGCGACACCTGTCTGGAAGCCTACGAACACCAGGAGTTTCCCTTCGAGGAATTGGTCCGCACACTCCAGCCCGAACGGGACCCGAGCCGTAACCCGTTGTTCCAGGTGGCCTTTGTGCTTCAAAACACGCCCGAGCCGCCGCGTCGCGCGGGCGGGCTCG
>JBGTRP010000438.1:0-6505 GCA_041940685.1 Acanthopleuribacteraceae bacterium | reverse complement strand
GAGTCCTGCCCTTTTGCATTTCAAAGGGCAGGTAAAAGCTCTCCTTTTGCCGGCTCTGATGAAAGATTTGCAAGAACTTTTCCACGTCCCGCGCCCAGTACGCGGGCCGGCCCTCCCGTTTTGCCAACAGTTGATCGAGAAAATTCATATAGCGGCCCACCTGCTTGAGAACCTGAGCCGAAAGAAAGGCTTTGAAATCCTCGGGGGGCAATTGGCCGATCCACTGGAAATGAGACCCCAGGGCGCGCAGGCGGTCCGCGGGTTGCCTTTGGGTAGAGCCAAAGGCGCAGGACTCCAGACAGGCGGCCATCATGACCAGAATATCGGTTCCCGAGGCGGATTTGAAGATTTCACCGGGCCAAAAGGATCGACTCTCACCCGGAAGATGCAACAAGGCCCAGGGTAAATGCGCGACATAACCCTCCTCGAAGCAGGCGGACAGCACCTTGCCCAGAAAAACGTCCTCCCCCCTTCCCGTGGGCATGCGCGGGGGTAGCAGATCGCGGTTGTCCAATCCAAGATAGGTGGACATCATGTTGTCGATTTTGTCGATGATGGTGGTGCGGTCGGCGATTCGCAAGATCTCACGGCGCAACAGGGATTCCCGGTACAAGCTCTCCGTGGCGGCAAAACGCTCGAAGTTTTTGCCCGCCAACAGCAGGTAAATGCTCGGCGTGCTCATGCCGCAATCGCCCATCAGCCCATGCAGGGTCACCAGAACGCGTCCCTTGCGGGATTGCAGGTCGCGCAGCATGTTGTCACTGGATTCCTCCAAATCCCAGAGCTCGGAGGGTTCTCGGGCAAGGCACGCGCCGGGAGCCTGACCCAAAACGCGTTCGTGAATGCCCATCAGATCGGCCTCGGAGAAAGCCACGGCCCGGTAGAGCGACTCCCGGTCGGGATAGCTCCAAAACCCATCGGGAAACATGGGATCCGCGGCCTGACCCTCAGCGGTGCGAAGGCTGACTCCATCTTGAAAACCCGGCGCCCGCGCCAGCTTCGCCAGGGTATCGTCGTCCACGCTGAGCAGCGCATCGCCCGTGGTATGCAGCAACAATCCATTGGAATTGGCGCCGCCGGTGAAGGGCTCCCATTTCTCCCCGAACAGGGCAAAGGAAATGACCTGGGGGGGCGCCGCCTCCATCTGGATCAACCGTTGCCGAAACCGCTCCTTCTCCTCCATGCCCGCGTAGCTGATACGGGCTCCGGTTTCGGCGGCCAGCCCGCCCAACATGGCGCGATAGGCTTCGCGGGCGCCGGCATCACGGGAATCGTCCATTACGCAAAACTCCAGGTCTCTGCCATGGGCCCGCGTGTGTTCGATATAGGAGACCAGGGCCCTTTTGCAGGTTTCGGCACGGTTCGCGCTGGGAATGCCGATCGCTGAAATGGGCGTGGGTTCGGGTTCCGGAAAACCTTGCCTGACCACATCGTCCAGGCCGCTCCGCGAGATGAGCAATCCGCTGGACACAAAATTTGCCGAGACCTCATCACGGGGATTCAAGCTCGTAAAGGGCTTTTGGCTCCGCAACCTTTCGAATTCCTCTCGACTCAGCACCCGGGGGAACTCCTTGCCGGCGCGAACCGCGACGCCATCCAGACCGATGGGAAAGTGCTCCAGCGGCGCACAACGGTAACGCTCTCCTTTCGGGACGGGGCCGTTTTCCTCAGAAGCCGCCTCGGGCCCCGCATCCAAACCGGCGAGCGCCGCCAAATCCAAATCGCCGCTGGCTTCCCGCGCCAAAAGCTCCTGGACCTCCTCATCGCTCAGACCGTCCACCTGACTGATCAGATCCTCCAGATCGTCCTGGCTCTGGTCCTTCAGTTGGGCTTCGACAATGGCGGCCGCAAGGTTTTCAATCGTGAGCGCCTCGAAGAATTGCGGCAGTGCGAGCTCCACCTGGAAAATGCCGTACACGCGGGAAAGGATCTGCGTGGCGATCACGGAGTTGCCGCCCAGCTCAAAGAAATTGTCCCGCGTCCCGACCCGCGCCGCGCCCAACAGCTCCGACCAGATGGCCGCCAATTGCTTTTCCACCGGCGTATGGGGGGCCACGAACGCATGACCCACGGACCGCTCTTGTGCGGGATAAATCTCAAGCAGCAGGCGAGCCGCGTCCAGGTGTTCGAATGCAGCCGGTCCCGGAATCGATGCCGCGCCGCCGGAACCCCTTGCCGAAGCCTTTTTAGCGGATCGGCCCGCAGGAGAATCTGCCGGCCGGTAGCGGAAATCAGTCAGGTTAGAGGCCTCAAAACGAATCGAAAACCCGAGCTCTTCTTCGCAACGCGCGCCGCCGGCATGCTCCAGAAAGTCCCGCATGGGTTGGTTGCGCTCGGTGGGAAGAAAGGGCGCCAGAACCTGGGCGCATCCCCGCTCCCGCGCGATCGCGCCCAAATGGGCCAGCATGCGGTGCTCCACACCCTTGCCAAGCGCACGGCAACTCAAGAGGAAACTGTCTACTTCGAGCGCATCCGCTTTCCAGCAATACAGAAGCACACCCACCAGGCCGTAATCGCCGAAGCGGTCCTTGACATGAACCTCCGCCCCCCCATTGCTTTCCTGATCCATCCATTCGCGAACCTCAGATTCCGCGCGGCGCCTTGTGGTGGCGTTGAACTGGTTGGTCCGTTGGGTGAGCTGGGCTACCCGGGCAAAGTCCTCGATCTCCCCGATTCGGATATCCAGTTCGAGGCTATCGAGAAAGGCGGCCAAAGACGGCGCCAGGCGCGAGGCTTCCTCACGGGCCCGATTTTGGCGGTACATGAGGGTGCGCTTTTCATCCACCGCGCTGGTCTTTAAACGGTCGAAGGCCCAGGTGCGCGCGAGAAAACCTGGAATCGCGGCGGGTTCTCCCGGCAGTTCGAGGGCAACCACCTCTGGCAGGCGGGCGCGCACCTCCGCGATCTCCACGGGGTTGTCATCCACGAATAAAAAACTGTCCAGACCCAAGCCCAGGGTATCGGCCAACTCCAGTAAGTTTTCCGATTTGGGCCGCCAATTGATGCGGTGCTCCACGATGTGCTCCCATTGAAGCGGCATCTCCGCGCGCGTCCGAAATACCGAGCGAACATCCGCTTCGCTATTTTTGCTACAGAGACAAAGAAGCATACCCTTGCGTTGCTGGTCGACCATAAAGTGTTGCAATGCGAGATGGGGTTCCTCGATGCTCACGCCATCCGCCCCCAACTCGCCGCAGGCGCCTTGCCACAGGGTGTTGTCACAATCGAGGACAATAACTTTATAGGGGGGTCTGCGCAGGTCGTGAACGCCGCGTGCGATCAGCGTGCTCAGTACCGTGAAGCATGCCCGCGTGTAGGGCAGATGGCCTTGCTTGTCGGCCTGTTCATCCTCGTGGTTGAGAACGCCATAGGCCGGCAGCAAGGCCCCCACGGCCGCGGCGAAGACGCCGGGAAGGCCTTCGATTTCGTCAAGCAGGCGTTGTTCCGCGCTCGCGAGCCAGGCGGCCCGGTCGGGTTGGGCGAGCACCGCGCTCGAGGGCGGGCACACTACCAATAACAAGGGCGTTTCCGCAACCCCGACACGGGATTTCAGGGCCGCGATACATTCTTCGAGATGCTGTTCCAAAAGTTCGCGCGACAGGCTTTGACCCGCGGCCAGGTTGTCCCGCTGCCAGTCCTCAAACCGGAGCAGCAGGATATTCATGCCGAACGCGTTCTCCGCGAACAGGCTGGACGGGTCCAATAGTTGCTGGAAGACCTGGTTATAAGCCGAAAACCGCAAACGATGGGGGATTTTCAAATGACGCAGCCAAAACGCGAGCGGTTGTTCCAGGGGATCCGCGGTAAAGGTAGATGCGATGACGAAATCCTGTGCGGCAGGGCGATCCCCAGCCGCGATCCTTTCGCCAAGGTTCTGGTCCACCTCAATCGCGGATAGTCTGGTCCGCGGTTCCTCCGCCAGCCGAGTCAATGTCTGATGGTACAACTCCCAGAGGCGCGCCACTCGGTTCGCATCGAAAAGATCGGCATTGTATTCCAGCACGCCCGCCACTTCTTCACCCAGGGGAAAGAGCGTGGGAAACAGGTCGAAATGAGCCGCGCCCCGATCCACGGCCAGGGCGGAAGTGTGGGTCCCGGGAAAATGGAGTTGAATGGGTTCCCGGTCGTAATAACCGAACATTACGCGAAACAGGGGGGTGGCCTCATTCTCCCGCGCGAGCACCGCCTCGGCAACCTTGGCGAAGGGCGCCTGCCGATGACGGTAGGCGCGCAGGAATTGTTCACGAACGCCTTGCAATAGGGTTTCCAAATCGGAATCGCCGTCGATTTGCACGCGCAGCACCAGAGGATAGGCAAAAAAGCCGATGGTGTTCTCCACGCCCGCCATGTCACGGCCCAGCACCGGCAGGCCGATCGTGAGATCGCGAACTCCGGTAAAACGATGTAGCATCGCGCACCAGCCGGTCAAAAGGGACACGAATAGGGTCGCACCGGACGCCCGGCTACGGGCCCTCAAAGCCTCTACCAAAGACCCGGAAAGTCTCAGATCGAGGCGTCCGCCCTTGGCCGGCGCCCGGGAAACGGCCGCGCTCTCGCCCGGAAATTCAAGACGACTCCGATGGACCAAATACGCCGTCCAAAAGGCCAGACTGCGCGCGGAAATCCCCGCCTTGCGCTGGGCCCTGGCGAATGCGGTGTAGCTAAGGTCCAGCACCGGCGGCGTCGGCGCACGGTCTGTCAGCGCGTCCATGTAGAGCATCCGCCATTCCCGCAAGAGCAGGTCCAGCGAGCGTAGATCGGCTACCAGATGATGCGCTACCAGCACCAAAACGGATGTGTCCGCGCCCCGCAAAAGCGCGGCCCGAACCAAAAGGCCTCGCTCCAACGCAAAGGGAAGGGCCGCGAGGCGATTGGCCGTGGACAGGGACCAGTTTAGAAAATCGCCACCCTCGTAAAGGGAGCCGTCCAGAACCGGCATGGAATAGGGAGCTCGGGGCAGGATGCCGCAATGGGATTTTCCCTTCTTTTTGTAAAACCGCGCGCGGAGCGCTTCATGCCGTTGCAACACCCGCCCCAAGGAAGATTCCAATTGGCCGGCGTCCAGGGGACCCTCGATGCGAAAGGCCGCGGGCAAATGGTAAACAGGGTGATCCGCCGGAAAGGGGTCCATCAGCCAGAGGCGCTCCTGCTCCAAGGACAGCGGCACTGAACGCTCCTCCGTCTCAACGGACTCGGCCGATTCCGAACGCCTCTGGGATTTCTCCGACCATTGTAGGAAAATCACCTCGCCGAGAGCTTGTAAATGCTCGCACTCCAGCAGATCCACCACATCCAGCTCCAAGCCCAAATCCTTTTCAATCCGGGCTTGGAGTTCCGCGGCGGAAAGGGAGTCAAGGCCCATACTCGCCAGGGGAACATCCTGCTTGACCCGGTCCGGCGCCAACCGCAAGACGGCCGCGGCGCTGCGCAGAAGGTATTCCCCCAGTTGGGCCCGCCGCGACGAGGGTTCCGCGGCGCGCATGGCTCGCGCGTCGACCGAGGGCGCTTCCCCGTTCATGGCGCCTGCCGTCCGATCCCGCGCCGACCGAAACAGGATGGAGAGATCGTCCCTGAGATAGGCGTCGCGGCAAAGGTGACGGCGTATCTTCCCGCTGGAAGTGATGGGCACGCCTCCGGGTTTCAGGAAAATCACTTCATGGGGCGCGATTTGAAAGTCGGTCGCGATAGCCCGGGACATCGCCTCGCCGGCGCGGGCCAGCGCATCTTTTCCGGTGCGGACACGAGAGACCTCGGCCACCACCACGAACTGCTCCTCGCGCCCGTCTTCCACCGAGAAGGCCGCGCACCGTCCCAGCCAAGGTTCGGCTACCCCACGCGTGGCGGACCATTCGATGTCCTGGGGGAAATAATTCCTGCCGCGCAAGATGATGAGCTCCTTGAGCCTCCCTGAAACGAACAGTTCGCCTCGGTGGAGAAACCCCAGGTCTCCGGTCCGCAGGTAGCGCGCCTTCCCGGATTCGCGCCGGCAAAGGGAAAAGGTTTCCGCGCTCAATTTCTCCAGATTCCAATAGCCACGGGCTACCCCGTCGCCTTGGACCCAAATTTCGCCGACGCGATCCTCTCCCAGGCCTTCATTGGTCTTCGGGTCCACGATCTCCACGCGCGTTTCCCGGGCCGGCAATCCGCAGGAAACCAATCTTACCCGCTTTTTCCGGTCAGAGGGGTCGGCAACCACTGCGCGCCGCCGCTCCAGCGACTTCGAATCGAAGGAATGAATCCGGGGTTTCCTTCCGGCAGGACCTCCCGTCACGAATAGAGTCGCTTCCGCCATACCGTAGCAGGGGAACCAGGTTTCCGGGCGAAAACCAAAAGCGTGATAGCGCGCTTCAAACTTTTCCAATGTATCCGCCCGCACCGCCTCCGCGCCATTGAAGGCCAGCCGCCAGGAGCGCAGGTCCAGATGCTCCGAGGTCCGATTGCCCTCGCGGCACAAGAGCTCGAAGGCGAAATTCGGACCGCCGCACAGACTGGCGCGGTAACGGCT
>JBGTRP010000437.1:0-6510 GCA_041940685.1 Acanthopleuribacteraceae bacterium | reverse complement strand
GCGGCGAGGATGGCATCGCGGGCGTCGACGAAGGTCGGCGAGCACGGCTGCATCTTCATGCCGTCGATCACCAGCTGGATCGCCAGGTTGTTGCCGCCGGTGCCGGTGTAGAGATCCTCGTCGAGGCGCTTGAACCCGTTGCCCGGTTTCACGAGGATCACGGACGGCGGCTTGGGCAGGCCCTTCAACAGCTCGCGCAAAGCATCATGCGTCTCGGCGTCATGGTCCAGCAAAAGGATCGGCCGCTTCCAAGCTTGATCGCTTGCTTGGAACGCATCCTCAATAGGCTTGGATTCGTTCCAGACCGGGCGCAGGTAAAGCGCCTCCACCGCGGGCGGCGCCACGACCCCTGGGCCTGGGGCTGGCCCGGGTTGGAAACCGGGATCGTTCATGGGCCAGACTCCATTGAGCGCGGAAGGATAGTGGTCGGGGACGGGCTCGACCGGGGGCGGCCAGTTGGAAACCCCGGGTTGATTCGCCTGAATGGGCATCAGCGCGCTCTCGTGGATGGGCACCCAATAGCGGTCGCGCGCGAAGGGATAGGTCGGCATGGTTACGCGGCGCGGGTCCTCGTCCGCGTAGAGCTGCTCCCAATCCATGTTCACGCCCGTGACCCAAAGCTGGGCCAGATGCTCCAGGTCGCGCTTGGCCATCAGGTTATCCACGAAGCCGGCTTCGGGATTGCCCTGTTTTTGGTTGGGCGAACCCTTCGCGTGGCCCAGGTGAAGGTCTTCGCCACCGCCGTCCAGGTAGGCGCGCAATTTATTCAGTAGATCCGCTTTGTCCGTGGCAACCACCGCCAACCGCCGGTCCATGGGCTCGCGCCCGATTTGGGAGGTGTAGGCCAGGTCGAGCAGTTCGGTTCCCGCTCGGTCGCCATGGTTGTTCGCACCGCCGTGGCCATTGCCGTGGATATGGCGCGCCAGCGCGCGGATGGAGGAGGTGCGCGAGACTTGGGATGCGGGGATCTCCAGTTGGTACGTCTCGCCGATGCCGCGCGCGAGGGCGCTGAAGGCCAGGGTATCGAAACCCAGATCCGTCATGTCGCCTTCCACGTCGATTTCGGAGCGGCCCACGGATAGGATCTCGCAGGCGGAGGCGACCAGCGTCTCTTCGATTTCCTCCGCGCCGGCCCGTTCCGAGGCGGTTGGCGCGGCCTGAAGGTCGTCCCTCAGAAAGGCGGCCACCGCGCTCGCGTAATCCTTGAGGCGGGCCTCGTTTTTCGCGGAGAGCACGAATAGCCGCGGCCTTTCGGGATGGGTTTCCCGCGAGTCGGCCTCGGTCTCGAATTCTTCGAGGATCATGTGTGCGTTCGCGCCGCCCGCGCCGAAGGAGCTGAGCCCCGCGCGGCGCGGATAGGTTTTAGTGCGGCCATCCTCGATGACCACGGGTTTCTCCCAGGACGCGGCTTGCTGTTGCAGGAAGAAGGGCGAATCCGCGAAGTTGATTTTGGGGTTGAGCACGGCCGCGTGGAGCGATGGCGCCAATTGCTTGTGCTTCATTTGCAGTAGGATTTTGGTAAGGCCCGCGATGCCGGCCGCGGACTCCAAATGGCCGATGTTGGATTTGGCGGAACCGATGGAACAGTACTGCTTTTCCTTGGTGTGCTCGCGATAGGCCTTGCTGAGGCCCGTGATCTCTATGGGATCGCCAAGCGAGGTGCCGGTCCCGTGCGCTTCTAAATAGCTGATGGTCCGGGCGTCGGTATGTCCGGCCTGCAGCGCCCGGGAGATGACGCCCGCCTGGGCATTGGGATTGGGCACGTAAAAGCCCGTGGTTCGGCCCCCGTGGTTGAGCGCGCTGCCCTTGATGATGCCGTGGATATGGTCCTTGTCGCGCAGGGCCGCGCTTTTGGGCTTGAGCAGCAACACGCCCACGCCCTCTCCGGGCACGAATCCATCGCCGCCATCGCCGAAACTGTGGCATTTACCCGTGTCGGACAGCATGCGGGTATGGGAGAGCCCTACGTATTTGGAGGGGTGCAGATAGAGGTTGACGCCGCCCGCGAGCGCGAACCCACACTCGCCCTTGCGCAGGCTCTCACAGGCCAGATGAATGGCGGTCAGCGAGGAAGAGCAGGCCGTGTCCACGGGAAGGCTGGGTCCCGTGAAGTTGAATGTATAGGAAACGCGGTTGGCAATGGTCCAGGGCATGGCCGCGGGAAGTACCAGACCATCCTCGTCGAGGATGACGGGACCGAGCAGGTTGTAGGTGTTGGTGGTGACTCCCGCGAAAACGCCTACATTCGCGCCGCGACCGTCCGGCGCCTTTTCCTTGAGGCCTTGCAGGGTGTAGCCCGCCTCCTCGATGGCCGACCAGGCGGATTCCAGGAACAGCCGTTCCTGGGGGTCCATGGTCTCGGCCTCGCGCGGCAGGATCTTGAAGAAGAGCGGATCGAATTTATCCACGTCTTCCACGAAACCGCCCCATTTGCCGTAAATCTTGCCGTCCTTGCTTTTTTCCGGGTCGGGATCGAAAAAGCGGGCGTGGTCCCAGCGGTCGCTGGGGATTTCGGAGATGCAATCCCGGCCGGAGCGCAGGTTGTCCCAAAATTCGGCCAGGTCGCGCGCCATGGGATAGCGGCCCGAGATGCCGATGATGGCGATATCTTCATGGGCGGCGCCAGCCGTCAGCCCGGCGAACCCGGAAACCTCGCTGAATCGAGGGTTCTCGGCCAGGGGAGCTAAGGCGCGCCAGGGTCCGGAATCCGAAACCGGCTCTGCCTGGTCCTCGGAGGAGCCCCGCGAATCGCCTCCGCTCAAGCCGAAATGTTTGGCCAACTCGGCCTCGTAGTCGGCCACGAAGTATTCCGCCAACTCCTGAATGCTGAGGTATTCGAAAAAGAGCGTCTTGGAGAGCGGGCCGAGCGCGTCTTCCAGCACCACGTTGAACTGGTTGATCATCATGGAGTCGATGCCGAACTCCTCGAAGCTGACCTCCGCGTCCACGCGATCGCCATCCAACTGAATCTCCTCGCCCACCATTCGTTTGAGGAATTCGATGGTTTTTTCCAGGAGCGCCGCGGCGTCGACGCCTTGGCTTCCGGCCCGTTCCACGGCATCGCGGGAGGCGAACATTTGGGCCAGGTAGGCGCGTATGCGGTCCAAAATCCCATAGGTGACAATAAAATGCGGCCGGGTCGAGGCGAAGCCGGTATGCCAGTGTTTCAGGCCGACTTCATTGGGCAGGACATCCAAACCGGCTCCGCTGATGAGCAGGGCGCGGTCTTCCGCGGAAACCGACATGCCACCCTCTTCCCATAACGGCCAGTTGAAAGAGAGCGATTTGCCGGAACGCTTGCCCAGGGCGGTCATGCGATCGCGCCATTCCGCGAAATGGTCCAGGAAGCTATTGGCATAGGCGTAATCCGCCTGACCGGGGTTGCCCATCGACCCCGTGAGCGAACTGAAGAATACGAAGAAATCGAGCGGCTCCTCGCGCGTGGCATGGTCCAAAAAGGCCGCACCGAAGATCTTGGGCGCCACGACCGCGTCCATTTCTTCGCGCGTCTTTTTGATGATGAAGGCGTCGCGGTTGACGCCGGCCCCGTGGAGCACGCCGTCGATCCGTTTGAAGCGGGACTTGGCCTCGGCAACCAGCGCCTCTACATCCTCGCGTTTGGAGATTTCCGCGCGGATATACGCGACCTCCGCGCCGAGCTCGGTCAGGGCGGCGATGGCGTCTTTTTTGCCCGGACTTAGCTTGGAGCGGCCGGACAAGACCAGTTTGGGTTGCTTGACGCCCTTGGCGATGGCTTCCGCGAACATGAGTCCCAAGCCGCCCGTGCCGCCGGTGATGACATAGACTCCGCCATCCTTGAGGGGAACCCCGCTATTCGCGGGTTCGGGCTCGAACTCTTCCAGGCGCTTGATAAAACGCTCGCCGTTGCGATGTTGAATCTCGATTTCCCCGTCGCCGCGCGCCGTCAGCTCGGCCAGGGCGAGGTCCGCACGGCCGGTTGCCGAAGCAGGCTTGCCACCTGGTACGCGGGCCTCCACGGTTTTGTAGATATACTTGGGATTCTCCAGGCGAATGGTTTTGATAAAGCCGCTGATCGCCGCCCATTGCGGTTGCGGTTCGTCCTCGCTGGATTCGAAGAAGAAGAGCAGCCGAACTTTTTCCTTGGGCTTCTGCTCCATGATGGCTTGGGAGAGGTAAAGCAGGGCGTGCCCGCCCCGCGTGACCGCGCTCTCAAGGGGTTCCTGTTCGGCGGCATAGGCGTCGCCGGTCCAGGTAACCAGGATGTGGTAGGGCAGCAAACTTTGACGCTGGAGGGTTTCCAGTAGGCGGATGTAGTCGCCGCGTTGGCCGGGATTGATTTCAAAGCGATGGGACTTGCTCTCACGAAATTTATCGCCGGGCGTGACCAGTATGACGGGGTTCTTGGCCGCGCCGCCCGGACGCTGGGCGAGTTTCGCGCTGAGGGACTCCGCCAGTTCCCCGTCGGCATCCAGAACCAGAATGGGTCCGAAATCCCCTTGCGCGTTTGGCCCGGGTTCAAGAACCGATGGTTGCCAAACCCAGTGGAAGAACAAACTCTCGGAAGGTCCGTCCGCACCGGGCGCTCCCGCCAATTCGGGCAACTCCGCGAGCTCAAGACCCTCGATGCGCGCCGCGAGCAGCCCAGCCTCATCGGTGATGCGAATATCAAAGGATTTGGCGCCCTCCATGCCCGGCTGGTGTGCGGCAGGGGTTACCAGCGCGCGGCAAGCGCCCGTAATCGGTTTTAGCATCTCGATCCGGTTCAGGGATGCGGGTTGGTAGAGACGGCTCGGCTCGGTTTCGGCCGCGAGCAGCGCCGCGGTATGCACGGCCCCCGTGAGAATGGCGGGATCTAGAAGAAACTCTCCAGCGTCCGTTTGGTTCGAGGAGGTCAAAAGTGCGAGCGCCCGATCTTCAGCGGAGAAATAAGCGCCGATGACCCCGTAATTTCCGCTGGCGGAGAGACCCAATCCTTTCAGTCGGGCGTAACATGAATCGCCGTCCGAACTTTTGGCGGCTTGGCGGAGCGCCGCGATTTCCGCGGAACAATCCTCGGGGCGCCCCCCTTGGCTTGCGCCCTCTTCACCGATAAGGCGGCCCTGGCAATAAATTGCGCCGCCGGCTTCCCCTTCTCGGTCCGCAATCTCGAAATAAAGCTCGTTGCCGCTGGGGAAGAGCCGCACCTGCAATTCCAGGTCGGTGGACGCTTCTTGGCTGGAAAGGATCGGTTCGGCCCAGACCACGTCCTCGACGCGGGTCATCCGGCGCTCGAGCGCCAGCGACCCCGCGGCGCGCGCCATTTCCAGGTACAGAGCGGATGGGGGAAATGCATTTTCGCCGAGCAGGTGATCCGCGCGCAGGGGATCGTCGGCGGCAAAGGTTTTGTGGAAGAGCAAGCGGCGAATGGAGCCGCGGTTGCTGTCCAGCAGGGGATGCAAGGCCTCGCCCCTTCCCGCCGCCGGAGGGAAAAGGTTTCGTTCGGATTGTGGGATCCAGTGAGATTCGCGCGCAAAGGGATAGGTGGGCAGGGGCACGCGGCGAACATCGCGGTCCTGGTGCAGGCGGCGCCAGTCAATCTCAGCGCCCGCGATGAAGAGTTCGGCCAGGGCTTGTAGATCGGTTTGGGCGATGGCCGCCTGAACCCGACCCTCGGCCTCCTCCTCGTTCAATCGCTGTTTTTTGATGTTGCCCAGACGCAGTCCATCCCGTGCGCCGCCTTCTTCCAGGAAGCGCGCCAATGCGGTTTCCGCTTCTTGGGGGGAGAGGGCCACCAGCGCCAAACGATGCTCCAATGGCCGGCGGCCGGTCTGGAGGGTGTAGGCGATGTCGCGCAGGGGGACGCGGGCGGACTCGGGCAGCTTGGCTTCTTGACGCAGATGGCCCAAGAGCCGGGCCGCGAGCTCCTTGAGGCGGTCCTCATTTTTTGCGGAAAGCAGCAACAGCTCGGGCCGCGCCTCCTTTTCCCCTTCCCGGAGCGTGGTCGGGAGGTGCTCCTCAATGATGATATGGACATTGGCACCGCCCGCTCCGAAAGAGCTGGTCCCCGCGCGCAGGGGTTGGCGCCGGCCGTCGATTTCCTCGGGCCGCCATTCGGCCCGGTCGTTCTGCACGAAGAAGGGCGATTGTTCAAAGTCGATGAAGGGGTTGAGCTCGCGGGCATGGAGGGAGGGCGCCAGGGTGCGGTGCTTCATTTGCAGCAGGACTTTGGTGAGGCCCGCGATGCCGGCGGCCGCTTCCAGATGGCCGATATTGGTTTTTACGGAACCGATGGCGCAAAACTGGTTGTCATCGGTATGTTCGCGGAAGGCGGTGCTGAGGCCCACGATTTCGATGGGATCGCCCAATTCCGTTCCGGTGCCATGGGCCTCGATGTAATTGATGGGGCGCGGATTTATGCCCGCTCGGCGCAAGGCCAAGGCGATCAAATCGCCCTGGGCGTTGGGGTTGGGCACCGAGAAGCCGCTGGCCCTGCCGCCATGGTTCATGGCTGTGCTGCGGATAACGCCGTGGATATGGTCGCCATCCGCG
>JBGTRP010000436.1:0-6531 GCA_041940685.1 Acanthopleuribacteraceae bacterium | reverse complement strand
TACGGCGCCCGTGATGATCTGGTAACCGGGCGCGGCGCCTCAGATTCAGCGCGGAAGTTCTTCCAGTGCCATGATGCGGCTCACGTGGTATTCGGCTGCAGCACGAGTCTCACCAACGAGGTGATGGTGAAGATCTGGAGCTTCTTCGGCACGACGGCCGGCCTCTCTCTGGTTCGAGACTATCGGTCTCCTGAATCGAAAGAGGTCTATGAGCAGATCAAGTGGCGCGATATTCCAGGAACCGCATTCCCATCTATGGTGAACGTCCCGCTGGTTCTCTTCCGCTGTTTGCGAATGCAGAAACGTTGGCCCTGGTCCGACTTCGAAAGATACAGGGATGTTCGCCTGGCTGAGATTCGGAGAGAATTCGGAATCAGGGTTGTAACGGTCCCCTAAGGCGGACCGAGCATCGGTTCCCACTCGCTAGTGTGGTCGGCCGCGGCCTAACAAGACGCCGCGGCTGACCGGTAACAGGCGTTGTGAATTGGCCCCTTCCACGTGATTCCCTAGTTCTCAAATTCACCAAGAAAATTGCCAGGAAGTTTATATTCTTCAGAGCCAAGCTACTCTCAAAAATGCTTCAAAAAGGGATAGGTCTAAGGAATGAACTTGGGCATTACCGATCTTGAAACCGGAACCAGGTGAAAGCCTAGTAAAACCATGGGGCTCCTCGGGACCAATTTGTCGCCAGAAAATGGTGCGCCTGGAGGGATTCGAACCCCCGACCCTCGGATTCGAAGTCCTAAAAAATAGCCTTTCTGAATTTTTCTCTCTGTTCCTCTCGTTTCCCTTCGTTTATGCTGAAACATATGCTATTATTAGCTTTGTGGACAATTAGACTTCAAAACCCTTCCTAAATTCTTCTCATTTTTCCTTTCTGTTTCCAAGTCATTTGTCTACAAATTGCCTACAAACTGGATGATAGCCATGAAAAAGACCATCAACAAACGCTTCGTGGAAACCCTTCCCTTTGCCGCTGCCGGGACCGATTATTTTTTGGACGCCAAGCTCGCGGGTTTCGGCTTGCGGGTCGGGAAAACCAAGAAGGTGTTCATCGTGGAAAAGCGCGTGAGGGGTAAGACCGTGCGCGTGAAGATCGGCGAGTTTCCCCTGGTCACCGTGGAGCATGCCCGTAGGAAGGCCGTGGATGTGTTGGCCCAAATGTCGGAGGGCATCAACCCCAACCAAACCCGGCCCGGTGGCTCGCTTAAAAACCTGACCTTGGCGCATGCGCTCAAGGATTACCTGGGCTCTCGCTCCCTGAAACCACGTACTCAAGATGATGTAGAGCGCTCCTTTCGAACCAAGTTGAAGGACTGGCTGGAAAGACCGATCCATGAGTTGACGCGGGATGAAGTCCTGCAACGCCATGCGGAGTTGGTCGAGAAAAGCGGACCAGCGCAGGCCAACCAGTGCATGCGCTACCTACGTAGCGTGCTCAACTTCGCCAAACCCCGCTACAAGCTGGCCAACGGTGCGCCACTGCTGAAGGAGAACCCCGTCTTGGTGCTGACGGAAACCAGATCCTGGAAGCGCGTCCCACGACGGCAGACGGTCATTCAAAGAAAGGATCTCGGCCCTTGGTTTTTGGCCGTGCTTGAAATCCGGGAGACGCATCCGGGCGAAGTGACCCAAACCATTTGCGATTACCTGCTGGTGCTGTTGTTGACGGGCCTCCGCCGTGGCGAAGCAACCCAACTCAAATGGGATCAGGTGGATTTGGAAGCGGGCGTGTTGACCATTGCCGACACCAAGAATCATGAGCCGCATCGGCTACCCCTGTCCGATTTCCTTTGGAGCCTTTTCAAGGAACGCTACCAGGCGCGTGTCAACGAATACGTGTTTCAGGGCAGGGAAGGGGGCTGCGGTCACATCGTCACGCCACAAAAGACGATGAACCAGGTGGCCGAAAAATGCGGCGTGGCTTTCTGCTCGCACGACCTGCGGCGAACCTTCACCAGCATCGCGGAAGCGTTGGGCATCTCCTCCTACACCATCAAGCGGTTGCTCAACCACAAGATCACCAGGGAGATCACGGGCGGCTACATCGTGCGGGGCTACGACCAAGAGCGCTTGCGTGAACCGGTTCAACGAATTACGGACTTTGTACTTGGCGAGGCTGGAATCGGTAAGGAACTTTTGAACGGGACTTTATGAGTCCTCTGTCCCGTTGCCTAGATGACGTGATAAAATCTTGTGTTGGAAGAGACTGCTGGACTCGTGTCCTTATTGGAGGGCCCCATGAAATTCATCGTAACTATTGATAGGGACGAGGATGGTGTTTGGGTAGTAGAATGTCCTTCCATTCCTGGCTGTGTCAGCCAAGGCACAACCAAGGCTGAAGCCCTTGAAAATATCGAGGAAGCTATTGCCCTTTGTCTGGAGGTCCGTGCCGAACGGGGGCTACCTTTGACCGTAGAAACCCGCCAAGTGGAGGTGGTTGCCTAATGCCGCCCCTTCCTGTTCTGAGTGGAAGAGAGGTGGTCAAGGCATTTGAAACCCTGGGCTGGTACGTGGTGCGGCAACGAGGTAGCCACGTGATCATGGTGAACGATAGTCATGGTGCAACACTTTCTATTCCCCAACACAGGACGGTTGCAAGGGGAACATTAAGAAGCTTGATCCGGGTTGCCAAAATTTCGGTTGCCGAATTCAACGAGGCTTCAAAATAACTTGGTATGTCTTCCACAGGCTTTCAGGTGGGCCATCACTTCCTCGTGAGATGACGCGGTAACCGCTCCGCTATCTAACTCCTGAGCGCGCTGGCGGGCCAAAGCAACGGCTTCTGACTCGTCGTGAAGGGTTTTTTCATCCTGAGCCAGGCTATCCCACAGCATGGTCACCAGTTCGAGGCGGTCATCTGCCGACAAGGCCCTGGCCTGATCATTGATCTCGGTAACGCGTGCATTCATGGAAGGCTCCAATTAATCGAGAGGCTTCATTCTCCATGCGTCCTGACAGGTTCGATTATACCAGAACCGGTAGCGTCATTTTGTTCTGGGCGTCAACCAATACCTACCAGGGATTTTGCAGAGGCCCAGAGACATGAGGCAAGCGGAGCAAAAAGTTGGCGGGGCCCGAGGCGGGAACGAAGTGAGCGGCTTGGGGGGATCTCAGTTTTTGTGGAGCGATTTCTTGAGCACGGGTTCTTTCTCGCTACAATCAAAAAGGCCGCGGAAAGTACGCCATCAAACCCTACCAGTCCATTTCCGTCGGCCCACGGCCTCGCCAGCGAGAAAGGTTCCGGGGTCAAGGAGGCCGGGCTGAGGAGTTACCAATTCATTCCGGATCATCTCGAAGCCCACACCAAATACGCGCCCGGCTCCTTCTTGGAATATTCCTCATTGAGGATTTCAAAGGCGGTTTGGGCGGCTTCCTGGAAGGCCATCTTCCTGCAAAGAACGTGGACCGCCGTGAGGACTTCCATGGCCGACCAGGTCTTTTCCACATCCACGCCTTGCCACCCGCTGATTTCATCGAAATAACCGCTGTCCGTGCGCAAGGCCTCAATTTGAGATCTCAGCTTTTCACGGCTCCGTGTGTTCAAAATTGGCCTCCATTGCCCTGCTTTATCTGAAAAAGAAAAAGCCCCACCCGTACCCTCTGGCATGAATGGGGCTCAGGGAAAGCGGAAGGAAGACTTATTCAAGGTTTTCTTTCCAACGTGCGCCGGTCCATCCGCGTAGCGGCGGCTGGCCGGGCAGATCGACGAAGCCATCGCCCTTCCTTGGAAAAAAATGGTTGCTGCTGTAGCGGGCCAGCGAATGGCGGATGCGGAGTTTCTGTTTCTTAAGAGCCTCTCCCTTGAGAGACTCATCCAAAAGGCCGTTCTGGATGCCGTTTTTCAAAATGGTAGCGGGCGTGTAGATCTCCTCATCCCGCAGGATGGTGAGGAATTTCTTGTACTTCATGGGCCGTCCGATTGGATTGGGCATATAGGTCCTCCTTGAAAGAAATCGATGGGCAAAAGGAGAATATCAAATTATTGCATATGCCACAAATAAAATATTGCTTGTGCAATAAATTTTTTGAACCTTCTTTATGATCTATGCAAGGATTAGGATAGATCCATGGTAGGAAGACCATGGAAATACAGGCCGCTCATCCAGACCCTCAAGGATGATGAGCTATACAACACCAGCAAGGTGGTGCGCCACGGCGAAGCGCTAGGCCTGTTCGACGTGAGTTTCGACGACCCGGAACGGCAACTGTCCGGAGATGAAAAACGCCGCGCCATGAAAAACGCACGCAGCGCCCTCGCCAACATGGTCGTCGCCAAGCTTCCCGAACCCGACGGCGAAATCGAAGTCACCAAACCCTACCGCTCGTTTTACCCGGCCTGGTATGGCCATACTTGGAAAAAGGTATTGGGGATTTAACGGTTCGATTGAATACCTTGCCTAAATTCGTTTCTTAGGCAAGGGCGCTGAAAAACAAGGGATTTTTGAGGAAGCATTTCTAAGAAATTAAGGATGGTTAAGGAAACATCGCCAAAAAGCTATTTCTTTAAAGACGTTTACACCGTTTTCACTCTAGGATGAAAAACTGATTAATTGCTTTTAAAATAAATTTATGCGAAATTGAATTCACGGATAAATGGCTAAAAACCTGAACTGGATATAAAGGAAAACGCAATGCAAATATTTCCAACTAACGATGAAATTGAACTAGCAGCTAATTTATTAGTCAAAACATATAAGGTTTCTTCAAAGCTCCTTGGCCAACTCTTCAATGCCAAGCAACGTGATCGAGCGAACAGTATCTTGAACTCCCTTGGAGGTAAGCGGTTATCCACCTATGAACTTGCTCGGCTTTTTGTGATGCGGAAAGGCCCGGAATTGTTTTCTGGAAATCGAGTTGTAACTCTCCGGCTCCGCAGACATTTATTAAATCAATTATCTGAAAAAGAAGTGACAGAGCTGTTTAAAAACCATAATCCGACAAATAAGAAGATTTCATCATCATCACATATGCGAAATCCCTTGGCAAAAAAGAGATGGCACGCCGGGAAAGGTTGGGCTAGGGATTTCGTGGCTGCTCTTGGTTTTCCACCTATTTTCGCAGGAGTCATCCATCCAGCTAAGGTGCCGACCATCCAGGATGTTCCTCCACTAATGATTCCTCCCAAGCTTGTGGATTTCCAAGAAAGTTTAAAGGCAAAAATGCTGGAAGTCCTTGAAAAAGAAGGAACTCGAGCTCGATGCGTAGTCACTCTTCCAACAGGTGGAGGCAAAACACGCGTTGCCGTTGAATCGTTTATCGATTGGATGCAGCCTCGTTTTGCTATAGGGAAGTATCTTATTTGGATTGCTCAGAGCGAGGAACTTTGCGAGCAAGCAATCGCCTGCATTGATCAGATGTGGAGTTCCCGAGAGTTCGTCGGGTCCTTACGCATTTATCGTTATTTCGGTGGCCGTGATATTCCCCCAGAAAAATTAGAAGGAGGGGTCGTTGTAGCAAGCATTCAACAGCTCTACAATCGGGTCAAGATAGGGGATGATGCCCTTGAAGTAATTTTGAAAAAAACTGGGGCAATGATAATTGATGAGGCTCATCGGGCCGTCACCAAGATGTACGACAATTTATTGAAAAAGGCAGCACAAGTTTGTGGAGAAGATTTATTTCCAGTTTGTGGTCTAACCGCTACCCCAGGAAGAGCAGGCCTAAACCGAACTGAAGCGACTGTAAAACTTGTTGGACGGTTTGATGCCTATCTGATTAAGCCACACCTGGGCGAAAATTACGACCGGAGTCCAATTCATTACTTTCGAGAAAATGGATATCTAGCTCAAGCACATCATGTTTTGTATCGCTCTGGACAGGAATACACGCTCACAGATGATGAAGTGGATAAACTAAATAAGGAAAACGACTTACCGAGTGGATTTTTAAAACGACTTGCTGCGGATAAAAAAAGAAATTTACTAATCGTTAAAAAACTTTTAAGTCTGCCAAAAGGAACTTCCACCCTCGTCTATGGATGTACGGTGGAGCATGCCTATTTCTTATCGGTCATCCTTACAGCTAAGGGTAGAATTTCTAGGGCTGTCTCATCGGATACTCCAGCAACTCTTCGCAGGGCATTGATTTCTGATTTCAGAAACCAAAAAATTGAATTTCTTTGTAACTATGGTGTTCTAACCACCGGGTTCGACGCACCGAAAGTTAATTGCATAGCACTTTGTCGACCCACAACGAGCGATATTTTATATGAACAAATAATTGGTAGAGGACTCCGTGGCCCCAAATTTCGTGGAACTCCAGAATGCACAATCATTGATTTTGCCGATAACATTCACCGTCTTGGTCCTCCTCTTGCCTATGCCCGGTTTGAAGATTTTTGGAGTGACGAAAAAACTGAGGGAGAATGACCGTTCCTCTCATCGCCGTTGAACATTTTTTTTGGGGGGGGGTAAAAAATTGATCTTTGGTGAAGGACATCCATGATCAGGATTGTGGCACACATGTTGTGCCGACATTATAAGATCAGGAAGGCAACCACCAAGTTTTTGTTAAAAGTTGATCAACCGA
>JBGTRP010000435.1:0-6549 GCA_041940685.1 Acanthopleuribacteraceae bacterium | reverse complement strand
CAGCGAACGCTCCAGCGAAAGTTTTTCATTTTCCCGCTCGTCTCCGCCGGGACCGGTATGGCCGCGGATCATGATGCGATAGCCTGGATAGTTGTTGTTGAGCAGGTTCGCGATCTTATCGACCTTCTGCTTGCCGTCGTCGGTGAGCAGATTGTTCCAGGTTTGAAAGGTGATCGGCTCCACCCGGAAGGTGCCGATTTCAACCAGATCCCGCCAAGCATCCGCGGAAAGCGCCTCGAAGCTCGTGACGCGTCCGCCTCCGCCGCCCAGCGATAAGGCGGTGTTGCGCGACAACTCATCCAGCACCCGGCTGTTGGTGATGAGGTAGGGGTCGCCCCCCAGGGGATCCCGATCCAGCTTGCCGGTCCGCAGCAGGACATCCGTGCAGGCAATGATGGTGTTGACGATGCCGTCGCGGACCTCCTGGCCCGCCTTGCCGGCGATGCCGAATTGGAAACGGCTGTTTTCACTCAAATCGTACCACTCAAGCTTTTCCAGCAGGTCTTCCAACTGGCGCGCGGAAAGATCCGTGGCGCGCGCCATTTCCTTGAGCATGCGTTCGCGGTTGTTGGCGTATATGGCCATCACCCTGAAATAGGTTTCCAGGAAGGCGGATACGGTTTTGGGATGGCGTTTGAGGAAATCGCGGTGAAACACAAAGACATCGACGATATAGCCGGAGAATTTATCGGAACCCCAGATGTACTTCATGCCGGGTAGGGCCAGCGCCCTGGAAAGGTCTGGCTCCCACAGAACAAAGGCATCGCCCTGGCTTTTTTTTGCTCGCGCCAAAACCTCTCTCGCACCGTCCACGGGAATGCGCCAGCCCTCGCTGTCCCGCAGCCGGTCCAAATCGAAGTCCGCGATGGTTAGGTCGAGCAGAAAAGCGCTGGGCGAATCGCCGGTATAGACGATACTGAGGCCCGGGTCGTTCAAGTCGTTGATTTTGCCGCTGGGAAAACGATCCGCGAATCCTACGATACCATCCGCGCCTTTGGATTCACTGATCGCGGCTACAATCACGCCGGGGAAATTGTATTGCGCGCCCTGCTCCAAATAGGTGTTCACGGGTAGCACAATGCAGTCGTATTCCTTTTGGGAAAACTTGCGCAGCCGTTCCGCGTAAGCCCCGCCATCATCGGAGAAATTGATGCGAATCCCTTTGCGCGGCGCCTGAACCCTCATCTCGGGAGAGGTAACGAACCAATACCCCAAAAAATTGTCGCCGCCGATTCGCAGTTGCTGGCCATCACCCGCGTCGGAGGTGGCCAATTGTTCCTGCTTGAACAGGATGGGCGTCAGAAACCGCCAGGCCAGAATTCCGCCCGCGCCAATCAGCAGGAGGAAAAGGAAGCCAACCGTGGATCTTTTCATATTTCAACCCGATGGAATGGGAGCCCGAAAACGGACCCAATAGTTCAATATACCTGTTAAAGTTCGAATAGGTTGTTCGGAATCAAGCCGCCGGCCCAGGATTGAACCGCTCCCACAGCCAGAGCCGCTTAAGGGGGATTCGTCTCCTCGAAGGAAGAGACATCGAAATTGGGAAGCTCGGCGAGGGTTTCTCCCAAGCTTTCCGCGAGATCGGCAAAATTGTCGGCCGCGCGGTAGGAAACCGAGTATTGCCTGAGCGCATGCTCCGGACCGATACACAGCCCGATGGTATAGATCGGCATGCCGTGGCGCGCGGCGTACCACGCGGCCTCCGGAATTTTTCGCGCCTGACCGTCGGTCACCACCACCAGCCGGTATTCGCCATAGCCCAGTTGTTTCTGGTACTGGGCCACCAAGCTTTGGGTGGATCGCCGGATGGCCTGGTTCAAAGGCGTGCCGCCGCCCACGCGTATGGTTCGCACCTTTTGCATAAAAAGGTTGTGGTTGTTGGGGCCCAGGGGAACACGCTCACTCAAACCTTCCGCATCAAATACCAAAAGGCCGATATTTACATTTTCAGGCACCTTCTTCAGAAACTCCGCCACCGCCCAAAGCGCGCCGTCCATTTTGGTCGGAAAACGCTGATCTCCACGGCAGCTTCCGCCCGGTTTCTCGCCCATGCTGCCGCTGCCATCGATGATGAAATAAAAATTTCGGGTAAGGCTAGGGCCGCGGGCCTCGCCCTCGCTGAGGCTGATCTCCTCGACTTTCAGGTTGTGCCAGTACTCGGTTTGCGGGTCTGTTTTGGCGGCTTTCGCGTCTTTTTGGTTGGGAGCCGGCGGCGACGCTGGACCGCAACGCGGTAGCGCGAGCCAGGCCAGACAGGCGAGCAGGGGGAGGAAACCGCGGCTATACATGGCCATCACTCCAGCGGGGAGAATTCGGACAGTTCCGCTTCCACCTGCTTGATCCGGAAAACCACGCGACGATTGGCAGCCCACTCCTGCCGCGTTTTGGGCGGATTAAACTTGGGAGAGGCCGTGCCGAGACCGACCGAAACAAACTGGGATTCGTCCATGGTGAAACCGTTTTTGGAGCAGTAGTCCAGAAAACTCTGCCGTACCGCTCGGGAACGCGCCAGCGAGAGGTTTTTGGCTTGTTGCGCCATTTGTTGGATTTCCACGGAGGGTTTTCCGGCCTGACGGGCCTTCAACACGCCCAAGGGATCGGAGTGGCCTTCCACGATGACCAGCGAGCCGCCGTAGGTTTGGGCGATGCTGAGCGCCTTTTTAAAATCCTCGGCATATTTCTGCGCCGAAAACTCGCTCTGGTTGGGCTCAAACCCGATCTCTACCTGAAAAAGGGTGCCCTCCTCGGCCCAGGACGTGGGTTCGACCGTGATTTTTTGCTCGATTTTCTTGGCGACCTTTTTGGCATCGAATTTTTGCTTGGGTTCGGGAACATCCTTGGCGTATTTCAACCCCCGGGAAAGTCTGCCATAATCCCAGTCCGCATCCTTTAGCGATACCCGCGCCGTCATGATTCCCATCTTTATAAAGGATGGCTGAATTTCCCTGGTGAGATTGGCCATGGTGCGGGTGGTGCCCCGGCCCGTAAAAAAGGCGAGGTTGCCGTCATAACCCACGAATTGGCAATCGCCCAGCAAGGCTTCCACATCCGGAACCGCCTGGGGTGCGCCTAAAAGAAGATCCGCGGCCCTGCTCATCAACTGCTGGTAGGCCGCCGCCTGAGAGGACTTATTCTTCAGAAGGTCGGCAAGCCCTTCTCTTGCCATTAGCAACGACTTGACAAAGGCTTCCACCTTGCTCCGATGTTTCGCCAAATAATCGCCCCGAACCGCGTAGACATCGGCGATCACCCGAGAGGCGGTCTTGGTGGAAAGCAGAATTTTTGCGCCTTTCACCGAACCGGCGGAGCCCGTACCGCCCGAACCGCCGGAGGTGAGGCTCAAAGCATCGGGGATTATACACATGGCCGCGTCGATCTTCTTATCAGCCAAAAAGGCGTTGACGGGATCCAGTATCTTGCCGCGGGTGTCGTAGGTGGGCAGGGTGAGCTCCTTGAACCATCTGTAGTCAAGGCTGTCGAGAGCGACACCCGAGTTATTCAAAATATTGGCGAGGTAGTCCATATGGGGGCCGTATAGCTGGAGAGCTACCGTTTTTCCCTTGAGCCGGTTGGGTTTCCTGATATTGTCGCGCACCACCAGCGCATCGCCGCCCGTGGACCAGGTCATTTGATAGATCACGACCAAATCGAGGCCCTGTTTTTGGAAGGCTTCCGCCGCCGCGTTGATCATCCCCATGGTTCCTCGGAGATAAGGGGTTTCTCCGGAAAGGCAGCGTTCCACCTGTTTGGGAAAATTGTTTTCGGCAAAAAGGCTGACATCCAGGCCATTGGCCTTGAACACGCCTTCCTTTTCGGCGTAGACCGTGGCGACATCCCCGCCCCAGGTGATGAGGGGTACGGGCGTTTTCGAGGTATTCCTAACGTTACCCTTTTTGGCGGAAATACTTTGATAAAGAGGCGTTGCTCTCAATACCTCTTGTTGTTGAGCCCAAGCGGTCAGGGGCCCGATAAGCATGGTGAGGAAACACAGGCAGGATAAAAGCCTCATTTGCGACGCTCCCAATTTTCTTGCTTCCGGCCTCGGAAAACCGGAATGGTGTTGGTTGACAGACATTGTCCTCCGTGAGGCATGGGGATTTTGCGGCCTGGATTACCGGAAATATTTCCACTCGAAGGTACCCCATACTACCAAATAGTGGAAAGTCGGGAAAGTTTATCCCATCAATAGTTTAGCCCAACCCGGAGGTGGCGGCTAACCGGGACCCTCTCACGGGTCCCGGCTTCTAGCTTTGAGGCCTCAGGGCTGGCCGTGCAGCGCTTTCCAGGAGTTTTCGAATTCATTACCGGCATTCCAGCGCGGCATCTCCGGATTCATGGCCACCCCGTAGGCAAGGTGAAAGATCAGCCGCATATCGCGTTCCGCTCCGGCCAGGTTCCAATGCTCGTTCACCTCGTCGGCGAGTTGGTGGTATACGGAGCCGTGGAACAAACCCGGATCCATGGAAGGCGGCGTCAGATAGTCTACGCCGGGAAGCAGGAAGAGCGCGGGAACGCCGGCCTTGGCAAAATTCACCTGATCAGAACGGTAGAAACTGCCGGCATTGGGGTTCTGATCGCCCTTGAGCGCGAGTGGCGCGGTGGCGCCGTCGCCTTGGTCCACGGGCGTTGCGGCCGCCAACTCGGCCAAGGCGGCGCCCAGCGAGTTGCTGTCATGACCAATGGCCACCATATCGCGCGTCAGGCCTAAGACCTGAACCATATCGATATTGAAGTTGGCGACGAAGCGCTTGAGGGGCACGGGCGGACGCGCCACGAACCACTGACTGCCCAGGAGACCTTTTTCCTCCGCCGCACAGGCCAGGAAAGCGATCGAGCGGCGCGGCCGAATGCCGCTCTTGGCAAAGGCTCGCGCAATTTCGACGATGCATACGGTGCCCGAGGCGTTGTCCCAAGCGCCGTTGTAAATCAAGTCCTCGCCTTCCGCTCCGTCTTTCTTGCCCAAATGATCGTAATGCGCGGAGAACACAAGGATTTCATCTTTCAATGTTTCATCCGCGCCTTCCCACAGGCCTGCCACGTTTTGAGAATCCACCTCGCGCAGGTTCACCTTCATTTCGGCGCTGAGGGTGAAAGGCAGGGGAACCGGAGTAAAGTCACGCTTGTTGGCAGCCTCAAACCATGCATCCAGGCTGGCGCCCACGGATGCTGCCAGGGTTTCGGCCAGGTCTTGATGCATCCAGGCCAGGACATCCAACTGGTAGCCGGTATTGGGGAGCCGTAACGAAAAACTCTCGCGCCCGCCCGAACTCCCGATCACGCTCCAGCCATAACCCGCTGACGGCGTGGTGTGGATCATGATCGCGCCGGCCGCGCCCTTGCGCATGGCCTGCTCGAATTTGTAGGTGTAGCGGCCGTAATAGGTGCGGGCGTCCCCACCGAACATATTGGGGTCCTCCGCCACATTGGGGTCGTTGTTGAGGAAAACCAAAATTTTTCCGGCGGTTTCCACGCCCTTGAAATCGTCCCATTCGTGTTCCGGCGCCTCCACGCCGTAACCCACGAACAACAGCGGGGCTTTCTCGACCTTTACCTCGGGTTTTTGCGAGGTGGACCAATAGGTAAGGGTGCTCTCGTTTTCGTACTCCACCTGACCCGATTCGCCCTGAATGCTGAGGCTGGAGGCCGCGGCGTCTTTGGCGTAACCCACGAGTTCCACTTTCTGGAAGTAATCGTCCCCCATTGGCTGGAGCCCCATATCGCGGAACTGGCCCGCGATCCACTCGGCGGACTTGAGTTCCCCGGGCGTGCCCGTGCCACGGCCTTCCATAGCGTCGTCGGCTAGGATCTGGACCCCCGCGAGAATGGCTTCCGCGGTGATGGCAGAGGCGGCGCTTTCAAGTTCCGCGCGGCTGGCCTCCGCTACCTCTACACTATCGCGGGAGGCGGCGCCATGATCGGCGGAGTCTCGGTTGCAGGCCGCGAGCAACGCGGCGAGTAAAAGAGCGTAAATTCCAAAGGCTTTCATTGCAGTATATTCCTCGTCAAAAATGGTTGGAGATCGGCAACCAGCATAACATGATCCGGGCTGGCCCGGCAGTGGTGAAAGGCGGAAACCCCAGGACTCGACTCCAGAGCGGAGGTTTCCCCAATCCCGGCTCGCCTCATGTTCGAGGCAAAGGAGATTTTTACAAAGATCCCCGGACGTATGAACGGCCTTGTCGCAACATTGCCGCTGCTATTGGTCAACGGGGGAAGTGGCGGAGAGATAGGGATTCGAACCCTAGGTACTGTCGCCAGTACAACGGATTTCGAATCCGTCCCATTCGGCCACTCTGGCATCTCTCCAACGGCGCGAATAATAGCGCGGTTTTTGATTTTGGCAAAGTCGATGGCAAAGACCAGAAGATCTGAGGCGCGCCCGATCGTGATGTTTTGATGCTTCGCGTTTTTGACAAGTAAGAAGAGGTGCGAAGGGATGTCGGCGTGCGTGTTCGTCTGCAAGTTGTGCGTTTTGCTTTGGCGTTTGGTCCTGGGGCGTGCGTGGTTCAGGACGCGTTGGCACTGTTGCTGCCCGCCTTGAGGGAC
>JBGTRP010000434.1:0-6560 GCA_041940685.1 Acanthopleuribacteraceae bacterium | reverse complement strand
CTGGACGATCTCGGCGCTCTCTTCGGCATCGAGCGCGGCCATCGACCGCTGATCGTCGCCGCCGAGCCAGAAGCCGAAGTCCGCGGCACCCGGAAGGCCGGCACCGATCTCACCGTCCCAATCGGCCGGGCCGAGGACGACCTGGGGCGCGGCCTGGGTGTCGCCGACGGCGCCTTCGGTCAGAGTCTGACCACCGGCTGCGGCCAGGTCGGCCGATCCATCGACGCTCAGCGACGCCGCGTGAATGCCCTCGCCGCGCTCGTCGAACTCGAGTTCCGGCTCATAGATCACGATGCCCATGCTCTCGCTCAGGATGCCCATCGCGAAGAGCAGGTCATAGTGGGCGCGGAACAAGGCGTATTCGCCGTCGATCAGCTCAGTCGTGGCTGACTTGACAAAGGTTTCGGCCCCATGCGCGACCCCCTTCACCCCAAAGCAGTTATCTTCTCCGGCGACCACGCCCAGGGACATCGTGCCGTGATCGATGCGTTTTTGACTGGTAGTCATGCCTGGCTCAATCAAACCACCCAGATTGTTCACGAGATCCTCATGCTGGAGATTCCAACCCGCTTCGATATCTACAATTTGTACTTTATCGCCGGCGCCGCCCGCTTGGGTCCATGAGTAAAGCGCATCCACACCTCCCAGGGCCGATGGATTCAAATATCCTTGCAGGTCTTGAAAATTTGGGGTGGGCGCTTCTGAGGCAAAACATCTGTTCCGGGGCCGACGAGGCCTGCTGAAAACCGCGCTATCGAAACGGCCCTGCTGTTCTACCGAAAGGATTTCCTCCTTCTGCCGCAGTAACCTGTAAGCCGCTCGCGCCTGCCGCTTTTTGGCAAAAAATGCGGAAGAGTATCCCGAAAAATCAAAAAAGGGATCCGAGCAGAAAGGCTCGCGCAACGCCTTCCAATCCGTGAGAAGTTTCTCCCGCTCCTCTTCAAATACGGGTCCGGGCTTTTCGAGCGGCGAAAGGGCTCCCCACTTTTCCCTTCCCAAAATCTGTTCGTCCAAATCCGCGCGGATGATTCCATGAACGGCATTCTCTTCGAGGAATTCGGGTCGATATTGCCAGATGACCGTGTGTCCCTGTTTGAAATCTCTTCCATTTCCCTTCATCAAACTTATCCCCTTCCACTGGCGGCCGCGAGCCCGCCCGGCCTATTCGCCTTTTTCCTTTACAGACGGACTCGCCGAAGTTTTTTCCAAGACAAATTATTAATATTTTAGCTTCCTTCATTCAGGAAACTTGTTTTTGGGAAAAAGCGCCCCTGAGTCCGTCTGCTTCCTCATCCTCGGACACTGGAGGAAACCATGGTGTTTCAGACCGATCCATCCTCGAAAGGGAAATGTGATATTTTTAGAATCAGCAATTTATTCCTTACAACCAAATTTGGATTCAGAGAATTCTTATGAAACGAATGAGCCTTGACGCGATCGAGCCCGCATCCCGGACCTTCTGGTCTTGCGCTTCCGGAATCCTAGCCTGCGCCCTTTTGCTAAGCGCCTGTCACTCCCGAGAGGGCGAGGGTGAAAAAGCTTTGCGCGCGGTGCTTGAGAAGTACAAAGCCACGGAAGGCTTGTTGGCGCTGGGTGACCATTCGCGGCGAGGGGAACCAATGAAGCGTGGTTTGGATACCCGCGCCCTGAGCTTACTCCAGGAGGCGGAACCCATCCTCCAACAAGAGAATCTGCGCGAAAAATCGCCCCAGACCCTCAACCAGCTTGGCATCTTCTCCCTTTTGACGGGCATGGAAAGGCGCGCCATCCAAAACTTCCGGGAAGCCGTTCTCCTCGATAGCGAGGACCCCATGCCGTTGAACAATCTGGCGGTGACCTATCTTCACCGAGGTCAAAATACGGAGAACCCATTGGATTTCGTTCGCGCGGTCTCTCTCTCCAGCCAAGCTCTCAAACGGAACCCCCAAATGCCGGAAGCCGCCTACAATCTCGGCCTCGCCCTGGAGGCGCTTTTATTAGCCGAACCCGCGCGGGAAGCCTGGCAGACATTTTTACAAAGCTCCGGCCACGAAGCCTGGCGGCGGGATATCCAATCTCGAAGCCATCAAGCCAACGGGGCGCCGCCCACTGATTGGACACGCGCAAAACGCGATATGGCCGAGGCATTCAGCGCTTGGGATTTTGAAGCCGTGGAAACAACCGTCGATCGATTCCCCTCTCAGAGCCGCCAATACGCGGAATGGGAGTTGTTACCCACATGGGCCCAGGCAACGCGTAACGGGGAAAAGGAACGGGCCGAGGAAATCCTGGAATGGATTTCGATCATCGGCCTCATCCTGAAGGAGCGGAATGGAGACAGCATGCTGGCGGAAACCAGCGAGCATCTCAAGGGCCTTCAACGGCCGGGCGACCGTGAGGCCATGGCCCGAGGCCTGATCCTACTCGGCGATGGACGCTCGGCCTATGATAACGACCAAATCACCCTGGCGCTTTCCCATTTAGAACAAGCGACGTCTATTCTGGCGGAACAAGACAGCCCTTTCGCTCATTGGTCCGAGTTCTACCTTATTCAATGCCATTTTCAGCGGGACAAATTCGGCCTGGTGGCCGAGGAGTTGCGCTCCCTGCAAAACCGATTGCAGCGCCGGCAATATCCCGCGCTTCACGCCCGCACGCACCAAACCCTCGGCATAGCCCAAGCCATGCGGAGCGACTTCGCGGGATCGCTGGAAAGCTCCCATAAGGCAATGACCCTTTTCAAAAAGATAGGAGAGCCCGTCAAAGCAGGGAGACTGGCCATTAACCTAGCCGACCTGTGCCAGTACCTGGGACGCGGAAAGCAGGCATGGGTCTATCATTACGAGGCGCTCGCCTGCCTGCCATCCTTTACCGAGACCGCCTACAAATTAATGGTCCTCCAGAGTCTCGCCCACTCGGCGCTGGCGCTCGAGGAATCCGAGGCCGCGCTGGTTTTTCTGAACGCGGCCTTGACCGCCACGGAAGAGGGCGGGCTCACCCCTGATGTTTTTGCTCAAAGAGCGGCGGTTCTCAACCGACTGGGCCTTTATGATGAGGCAAGAGACGATTTGGGACGGGCTCACGCCCTGGTCGAAAACATCCCGGATGCCCATATTCGGCAGAGCTATGGCGCGGACCTGGCGTTTTTGGAAGGGAAATCGCTGGTCGACCAGGAGCCGGAACACGCGATCCGCCTTCTGACACGCGCCCTCGCCACCTACAGCGCTTCGAGCCATCCCAACCTCGCCTGGGTCCGCTTCGAGCTCGGCCGCGCCCATCTCAACCTGGGCCAATTTCAAAACGCCGGGGCGGAGTTGCAAAAAAGTTTGATCGAAGTGGAAACCGTGAGGCAGAAAAATATTCGGGACGAGTCCCTTCCGGATGTGGATTCCCTGGTGAGCGGCGCCTATCTCGGCCGGGTTCAACCCATTTACGAGGCCATGATCCGTTTCCAATGGGAGGAAATGGCCGATCCGGAATCCGCCTTTGAGTTCGCGGAACGCTCCCAAGCCCGCGACCTTCTGGACCGCATCGGCCGGCAACCGGAAATGGGAAAAGCCGAACCCATGCGTTGGGACGCGGTTCGGCAAGCCATACCCGCGGGCGTCACCCTGTTGCGCTACGCGGTCTTGCGGGACCGGACCTACCTCTGGTTATTCGCCGATGGGCAGGAGGACTTTCACCGCATCATGGTGGACCAAGACCGGCTTTCCTTTCTGGTCGAAACCCTGCGAGACGGCATCCAACGAAAGGAATGGGAAAGCCTGTCCCCAACTTCCCGACAGCTCTACCAATGGCTGATCGAACCCGTGCAGGACGCCGTTGAAAAATCCCGCATGCTGGTGCTCGCGCCGGATGGCCCGCTCCATGGCCTGCCTTTCGGGGCCCTGCTCGACCCCGGGGGCCGGGATCTTGCCGCGAAAAAACCCCTGCTCACGGCGCCCAGCGCCAGCGCCTATCTCGACGCGCTGCGCCTCGAAAGCGCCCTACCGGTCTCATCCCCGCCCAAGGTGCTGTTGTTGGGGAATCCCTCCTTCGAACCAAGCCGCTTTCCCGAATTGACCGGGCTGCCCCATGCCGAACGGGAATGCTCGCGGCTCAAGGACGAAATCTACGGAACGAGCGCGGAAGTCTTCAACGGGAATGAGGCAACCACCTCCTTGTTCCTCTCCAAGGCGTCTTCCAGCCATATCCTTCACTTTGCCGGACACGCCCTGATCAACGCGGAATCGCCCTTGGAATCCCAATTGGCGCTCGCGCCCTCGGATGGCTTGACCAGCTTGACCGCGCGCGATCTGCTGGGCCTTCGTTTCGACCGCACGCGGCTGGTGGTGCTCTCCGCCTGCGGCACCGCAACCGGTTCGCTCCCGGGTGATCAGGGGCTCGCCGCCTTTAGCTACGCACTTCAGGCCGCGGGGGTCCCCACTGTCATCGGCAGCCTGTGGAGCGTCGAAGACCGCGCAACCAGCGCCTTTTTTCAACTTTTCCACCGGCACCTGGCCTCGGGCAAGGACCCCGCGACAGCCCTGCACCTGGCGCGACTCGATTGCGGGGACCATCCCAATCCTGAAATGGCGCATCCCGCATCCTGGTCCGCCTTTATTGCCATCGGCGGCGCCAGTCCCTCGCCGCCGGGAAAAACCAAACAAGGAGAATGAATTGAGCTACCCAACAAGCCAATGGATGGATATCCATATCGATACTTATATCCTGGGCCTGATTGCCTTCGCCCGACATAGCGATGACGGACTTTGCCTGATCCTGCCCCATGTTCCCGGCGGCGGTTCCGTTGAGAGGCATCTTCCCTTTATGTGTTTTCGAAGCGGGATGGAAACCGGCATGGAAGACGAGGTCCAAGCCTTGCTTTCAGAATTGAAATTGCCGAATAAACCAACCGAAGCGGAACTGAAAAAGCTCGGCGCGGTGCGGTTTAACAGGGATGAATACGCATTGGACCATGGGGCCACGAGCCAGCCTAACCTGACTCATTTCGGCGATGTGGTGCGGCTCAAGGATATTTTCGCTCACCAGCGGTCAAAACCAGGGTTGAACCCGGATTGTTTGAAAAAGGACCCGAAAGGCGCCGTGGCGGGACGCTTCAGGATTCAATTTGGCCAACTCTCCGTATACCATCGCGTCCATGACCGGAATGAAGACAACGAGAAATTTCTTCTCCCACAAAAGTTTGTGGCGCCCGGTGCTGAAGGACAACCGGTCGAGAGCGAACACCAGCAGTATCTAGCCGATGCCGTTTTGCTCCGCCAACGCATCGAGGTCCCCGCTACCGAGAACCCGTATGTGAACTTTCATTTCAGGAAGTTCTACCAGGAGGCACCCTCCGGGGGGATGAAGATCCACGCGCGCAAGAAAGACGGCCGTTATCTGGTGGAAATGGTCATCGCCAATATGGATGCATATTCAGATGAGAAACCGCTGAAATGGGCCCATGATTTCGATGCCTTTTACCAGCTTTGCTCCCCGCGACCAAAGCATCGCTACCTCCCCTTTCCAGCCGAGGAAATCAAGGCGCAAGCCGCGGAGGAGCCGAATCTGCCCCGCTTGCTGGAAATCATGGGCGGCCCGCTGCCCACGCCTTCCTTCCCCTCCAAACCCAGAAAATGCCCGGAGCTCAGTTTCCTGGAATCATAGCGTCTACACCCCTAAGCGCCAGACTCTGGAAAAGGAAATACCAATCCAGTCAGGAGCTTTCCCATGCAGTTCTTGGCGAGGGCGTTACCGGGCCAATTTTTCCCCCATCAATATAAGGAGATGCCATGGCTTCGAGAAAAACAACAACGATCGACATTCAGGTAAACACCTACATCATCGGCCTGGTCGCGTTTGCGCCCTCGGATGGAAACACCATAACCGTCATTCTTCCCCGTGTGACCAGTAACTACCCAGTAAAAGAACATATCCCCTTTGTTTTCTTTCAAAGCGAGAGAGATACAGGCTTATCAACGGATGTTGAAAATTTGTTGTACGATTTAAATCTTCAGGAAAATTTTGACCCCGAAGCATCCAAAAAACTGGGAGTTGTAAGGTTGAGGGATGATTCAGTGACTTTACTACCGACACCATCAAACGGAGGAATTACTACCAATATTGATGATGTGATAAGACTTGAAAATATTTTTAGGGGCTTTGGTTGGCCAGTTGGCTTAGATCCGGACAGCCTGGGTGAAGATTCGAAAAGAAACGTGGCTGGCCGTTTTAAGATCACATCTGGTAACTTGAGTAACTACCATAGGGTCCATGACAGGCTAAACGGCGGCGCTGAGGTTATCCGTTGGCATGAATTTAAAGATCGTTTAAACCCAACCAACCGAAGCAATCACATTCAAGTATTGGCCGACGCGGTTTATCTTGAACAGCAGGTCCAGGCTCCAATTGCAGACCCTTTCATCAAGCTTCAATTTTCCAAATTTTACGAGAATCAACACCATCTTGAGATTCCTATCTATCCCAGGTACGGGGAAAACGGTTATGAGGTTGTTATGGTCATCGTCAATCTAGATGCGTTCACAGAAGAAGATCCTTCTATAGAGGCCTTCGATTTCGAGGCTTTCTATCAACTCTGC
>JBGTRP010000433.1:0-6577 GCA_041940685.1 Acanthopleuribacteraceae bacterium | reverse complement strand
CGGCTTGGGTATTCTGGCTCAACAACAGATCGCCCTTGGCTACCTTGCTACCGGGCGTAAAGGCGATTTCCACCACCTTGCCAGGCGCCTCGGTGGAGACATCCACGCCCTGCACCGCGGTAAGCGAACCCACCGAGGTCAGAAAAGATTCCCAGGATTCCAGGCGCGCTTCCGCCACGGTCACCGTTTCAGGAGGCATCTGGAAATTGGCGCCCGCCTCCATCATGGTTTGGAACTGCAAGGCCTTGATGCCGGCAATGGCGCCCACCAGCAGGATCAAACCCAAAAAAGTCAAAATGATTTTTTTGATCATAGAAAATTGCTCAACCCGAAAAGAATACTTAACATTGTGGAAAAGCCGTCAAAAGTGTCGCGAATCAAAAGTCCGGAAAACTTTGGATCGGATTCCAGATGTGATTAAAGGCAATATCCCAACCCGTGTCAATGCTTTAAACCCCGGCTCTCGCCATCTTCACGAATGAAGACGAAAGAAGCCGTAAAGATTCGACATAACCGCTCCATCTACACGACAAATAGCCAAATTCCGCGCCGACGTGGGTCGGATTGCCACGGCGCCCCCGAATCATCTTTTACGAGATTTAGAAGGCTGGGGTTAATGAAAAATAGTTTTCTTTGCTCGAATGTTCCGGGAGATCATCCGTATTAGGATTTTTTCCGACTCAAACGAAAATTGGAAACCCATATGAAGCTCACATGCGAGTTCTGTAATTTTACTTTTCATATATCAGCTCAGGCATGTCCGCATTGCGGCCGGCCAAGCCTTTTTCCCAATGTCAACGCGGCCGTGGAGGAAAGCGAAAGGGAAGCCTTACAAAAAAGATACGAAGAGCAATTCCGGCAGGCAAGAATTCGCGGCACGGAAAAAATCCTCATGGACTTTCAAAACGACTGGCGGCCTTGACCGGGAATGAAGTATTACCCAAAGCATGGTTTCCTTCAAAATGGGGACGCCGGTTCGGTTGTTTCCTAGCGGCTGGCCGGCTCAACGCTTTTCGGCGGTTCCAATGCCAGCAGAGAGGGCAGGTTTTCAGGATCGGCCAGACGCAAAAAACCGTAGCCAATCCCGGCAAGTCCGTTCATCAAATCCGGGGTTTCCACCCCCAAGGGCACCCCGCACAGCCAACCCATGGATTGCACGCTCTTCAAAACCCCGCGCGCCAAGCCGTAGGTTTTTTCCCTCAAATGGCCATCGTTCCAGGCAACCGAGGCCATCAGCAACAAATCCAAATTACCCAAATCCCCATGACAGAGGCAGTGGTTCTTGCCAACCCCATTGGCAAGGGTCGTGCGAACGGCTGTTTCCGCCTCGGCTCGGATCCCAGGATCATCCAGATGTTCAAGGGAACGCAGGCGGGCCATGCCGATACCCACCGCGCCATGGCACCACGCGGTGATATAGGCATTCCTCAAACGACCGGTTCTTGGATCCACGGACGGGGCTTCGCGCAGGTCGGGCCAGTTTCCTCTTTCTTCACAGAAGACGCCGCGTTCGTATTCGATCGCGCCGAGGGCGGCCTTTTTGAAGCGCTTTTCTCCGCCAAGGACGGCCAGTTCGAGAAGGGCCCACGCCATACCCGCGGCGCCGTGCGCAAAGCCCGCCAGAGGCTTGCCGCCAGGCTGACTCGAAGGCCAGGCAAGCCCCCTTTCCTGAGCCTCCGCTTTTTCCAACAGCCGACTTCCGCAGAGGGACGCCAACTCGAGCACGGCCCCCGAGGGTCTGCATCGAAATAGCGCCAGTAACCCGCCGATACAGCCGGCGCAACCGCCGAGAATGTCCAATTGGGCGTCCTCTCTTATAAATTCCCGTGTCCTAAGGGCATAGGCCTCGGCGCGAGCCAATAGATCCTCATCTTTCCAAAGGGCGGCCAAATGGCAAAGAGCATAAATGATTCCGCCCCACCCCTGAAAAGCTCCAATATTGGCAAAATCCTCTTGGAGCTCTTCCAACTGGCGGAAAAGGCCCGCAAGTCCGGCGCGCGCAAGCCTGGTGTAACTCTCTTCTTGGGTGTGCTCACCCAGGTAAGCAAGAAAAAAAACGATGCCCGGCAATCCGCCGTAAAAATCCGGTCCAAGCGGCATGAGGGTCCAGGCCCGTTCCCTCACCATGCTAAGCCCAACCCAAGCGGCTTCAGGCCCGGATTGAAACGCCAGATCAACCAAGTGGTCGCCAATTTTTTGCGCCGCCTTTAACCATTCATTGGGTGCGACTTGGGCAAGGACGGGCGCCGTCCGGTAGGAAGGCATCCGGGCATGCTCTACGCTCATGCCCAAGGTCGAAAGCGAAGCCTTGGCAAACCAAAGTTGTTGTTTGAGATCCTCCTGGCTCATTTTTTTGAGCCTCCGTTTTACCAACTCGAAGCCCGAGACTTCACAAAGACCGGGTATGCGATGGCCACCGGAGCTCCAGACATCGCGGGCCTCGGGCCGGGTGGTAAATAAAGGGACGTCTCCATTCTCTAAATCCTGTTTCTCAAACGGAACGACGCGTTCGAGGATGGTTTGTTGCCTGGCCCGCCCCCAAAGCTGATCGAAATGCCGCTCGCGGTAGAGCGCATCCCGAAGAAGGTCCGGGTGAAAGCTGTCTTGGAACAGCAGTCCATAGATCTCCGTCGGCCGGAAGAGAACGCGAATCTCATCATGCGCAAAGCGCGCTAGAAAACCACCCTCGGGCGATAGGTCATTGCGGTGTTTCAAAATCAAGCGATATACCTTGGTAAATCCCTCCTCAATTTCGCCGACATAATCCAAGATTTGAATTCCCTCGCCGTCGAGTTGGGGTCGATTGTCACCCGAGGGCATGGGAACATGCTTGCGGCTATATCTCATTCGATCCGTTCCGCTGTCTTCCCATGCGGGTACGGAATGCGGGCTGAGCTGACCCTCGGGCATGCCGAAACCGCTGAGGTCGACTCCCGCCTGTTCGTTGGAGGTCCAAAGCCTCATCGGGAGCAAGCCAATCCGAAGTACCGAATCGCCCATGCTATCCACCGCGATCCGTTCCGCGCCTTGAAAGACGTTGATCGGGAAGCGAGGTTGAAACAGAGTTTCGAGGTCGACCAAGACCGGATGCTCCCCGGCCGCAATTAAGTTTTCGTAATGGAAGTCGGTGGCCTCCAAGGCATAAAGCAAGGCCAGGTACCCACCCTGACGGATATAGAAGCGGGAAACTTCCTCCGCTGAGCCACAGGGGCCGGCTTGGATGAACTCAATCCATCCATGGGTGCCGCGGTCTAAGATTTCCAGGGTTCGAAACGAGAGGCTCTCTCCCTTTTGATTGACCCATTGCAAAAGCTCCTGAAAGTGGAGGTCGACTGCCGGGGAGCGGGGTTTGTATACAATTTTGAAGCCCGAGCGGCAGGTAGCGATGACCACCGAACGCCCTCCACGGTGCGGGTCGCCCGCGCCGGTGCGCAAGGCCACCACCTCCCCCGGGTCTCCCTGGGGAAAAAAGGCATGGCAAATGGCGCCCCAATCCCGGGCTAACCGACTTAGAAACTCCAAGCCGGCTTCGAGCCAGGTATCGATGGCCCGCTGGAGTTGCCGGGCGAGGACGGGGTATTGCTCCAGGATCGCCATCACCGTTTCGGGTGAATTCAGGGTTGTTTGAAAGCTGTCGAAGCGCTCCTCGGCCGAAGAGCCTTCCAGCTTTCCTTCCAAGCGGGCAATATGTAACTCCAAAACCAGAACACGGCTTACCATGGCGGTCAGATGCCCGGGCAGGCTTTTAAACAAAGCCGACCGCATCAGATGGGGATCGAAGGGCAATTGAGATTGAGACTTGGACAAGGATTGCATTTCAAGGTCATAGCGGGTGAATGCATCCCGAATTAAGGGTTCCGCCATTTTTAGGAAACCCGATCTTTTGTCGGCTTGATCCAGCCCCGGGATCGGCCATGCGGAGGAGGCGGATGTCGTTTCATAGATTGCCAGCAATTTCTCAAGCCAAGGCGGGGTTTCGGGCATACGCTCGTGGAGCGCCTCGGGCGTTTCCGCCAAAAGAAATTGTAAATCGTTCTCGGTGATGCCCAGATGGCTGAGACGCCTGCCAAATTCGGTATCGGTAGGCGCGCCGGTTTGGGCCTTCCAACGGCTGAGGCGCTGAGAACCGAGATCGGCATCGCCGGCCTTGACGGAACCGGCAGACCGAGACGCGATCCGCTCACCCAGGGATAATGCGCGAAACCATGGAGCGGTCTGAAGCATAACTTGGTTCATGGCAACCCCGTTTTTTGGTATGGCGGTGGGAGAATATCCCGCCCGCTGATTCCTTTTTCCTCCGAGAAGGCAAGGGACGGATCATTCGGGCGGGATGGTAGGAGGGGCTAACAACTGAAAGTCATGCAAATGCTTTCACAACGCGTGGTGTAGTTGGTGCAGTTGTTGGTAAAGACGCCCCAGCCACCCTGGGTCGCATTCAAGTCTTCATTGGACAACTGGACAAGGCCAGCCGGGTTTTCCGGAAGCGCGGCCCTTTGTTCAGCGCTCAGGCCGAGACGGTATTCTTCATCTTTCCAGGCGCGAATGACATCAACGTTCAACATAAGTAACTCCTTGTTATTCTTCCGGAATCAAAAGCTTGCGTCCCGTGGCTCATGGATTGGATCCAACGCCCTTGTGGAGAATGCCATTCCCCGCCAGGAAACTCGCAAGACCTGTTTTTGATTCTGAGCGTAAAGTTATTTGGCCCCAGGCCGGCCAATAGCGGATGGGCGCCACCAAAGGCGGCGGTTTTACAGACAAGCGCCCGCGCGGAGCCTCCTCCATTCGGGCGCACCAAAGCAGTGGCAAAAGTTTCTTGCCACCGGGATCTCCTATCCAGATCGGATCGTTTGAGGATAGTGATGAAGCGCTTGAACCAAAAATTATTGCGCGCTCAACTCCACAATTTCCCTTTGAAAAATATTGTAAAAAGGAACTTCTGCTTCTTTTGGATTGTTTGGTTTCGTTCCTTTACTAGTACAATCGAAAATTAAGCGGGAAAAGGTCCACGTCCCTGAAAAAAACCGCTGTTTTTTCTATTAAATCCTAATCCGATCGACTCATGAGTCGGCCCGCGAGTTGGTGGAACAAGGCCCTTGTCTGGCGCAGTCCGGGATGTGTTGGGCCCAGAGCCTTGGACTTGATATCCAGCGCCTGCTCACAAAAGGACGCCGCCTCGGAAAACCTTTGCTGGGACTGGTAAAGCGCCGCCAACCCTTCCAGGCTCCGGGCGAGGGTCACGGAATCCTCCCCGCCCTCCTCTTGAATCATGGCGATCGCATACAGATAGGTAGTTTCGGCCTCCAGATGCCTTGCCTGAAAGCGGTATGCCTTTGCAAGATCATTGAGGGTAAGGGCATTGGTATTTTCAGAGCCCCAGAGCTCGCGCTGGACCAGTATGTCTTCGAGCAGACGTTCAGCCCAGCCATAATGCCCCTCCTCCAAGAGAATCCTGGCAAATACGTGATGGCTGTCAACGACCGACGGGTGATGGGGACCCAAGGATATTTGTTCGGCCACAAGGGCGCTCTCCAGGAAAGTTTTTGCTTCCTCAAATCGGTTTTGCTCCATACATAACCAGGCCAGGTTATTGTGGATTCGGATTACCTGTAAATGATGAGGGCCTCGAATTTTCAAGTTGGTTTCCAGGGAGCGGCAGTAAAGGGCCTCGGCCTGATCATACTGACCCAGGGCCAGAAACGCATCGGCCATACCCGACAGGCTTGTCGTGGTGATAATGTGATCGGCGCCAAATTTTTTCTCCCGAATTTCCCGGACCTTCCCATGGGTATTCAAGGCGTCCTTGTTTTTTCCCTGTTTTTGGTAAAGCACCGCAAGATTGTTCAGGCCCACCAAAACTTGGGGATGTTCGGGTCCATGGATTTTCTGCAAAATATCTAGAGCGCGCCTTACAAAAGTCTCGGCCTCGGAATACCGCCCTTGTTTCCCGCTTGCAATGCAGAGGTATTGATAGGTGGTGGCTACATCGGGGTGATCCGGTCCGAGCGCTCGCTTTTGAATTTCCAGGGCTTGATGAAAGTGAGATTGCGCCCGAGGAAATTTTCCCAAGGCCAAATAAAGCGCGCCTTGCTTGAGCAGCGCGGTCGCGGTCTTGGGATGTACTTCGCCGAAGTATTCTTGTGTAATGGCGCGAGCCTGTTGGTGCAGGGGCTCGGCTCTCTCGAATTGACTGGAGCGGACATATAAGTTTGCCAGGTGGGTAAGACTGACGGCGACCTCGGGATGATCGCCTCCAAACGCCTTTCTTTTAATATCCAGAGCCCGCCCGTGAAGCCGCTCGGCCATTTCGAATTGATCTTGCTCCCTGAACACTTCGGCAAGGTTATCGAGAATGGGCGCGACCTCGGGATGCTCTTTTCCAAGCTCGCGTTCACGAATCGAAAGAGAGCGCCCATAAAGGGTTTCGGCTTGATCATAGAGTCCCCGTGAATGGCGCAGCTTACCCAGGCTAAACAAACTCTCGGCCGTCTCCAAGTGGTCTTTTCCAAAGATTTCATTGCGGAGATCAAGGGCCTGCAGCAGTAGAGGTTCGGCATGGTCGTACAAACCCAACCCC
>JBGTRP010000432.1:0-6588 GCA_041940685.1 Acanthopleuribacteraceae bacterium | reverse complement strand
ATCCAGGCCCTTACCTACCGGCGCATGGGCCGTTTCGCCGAGGCTGAAAAACTCTTGCTGCAAACTATCGCGAGTTTTGAAGAAAGAGAGCAGGTTGCCTCCACCGCGGTAGCGCGGGCCAACCTGGCTTTGGTACTGGAAAGCGCTGGCAAAATGGAACAGGCTCTCGTGGAAGTCCAGGACGCCTGGGAGGTCCTGAAAGAAGGGACTTCCCCCGAAAACCACGCGGTCTTGCTGTTCCTCATGGCGCGCATCGACAAACAGCGGGGTGACCTGGAAGGCGCCAGGTCTCTGATGAGCAAGGCGTTGCGCGCCAGCGAGTCTATGCGCAACAGTACGGCTTCCTTCGACTTTGGCAGAGCCTTTACCGGCGTGCGAGCCGACTACCATGACTTCTATCTCGGCCTGCTCTTCGACCTCTATTTTAAAGATCCCGAAAGTAAGGCCCACCTCAGCGCGCTTGCCCATGTCGACCGCCTCAAAACTCGCGGCCTGGGCCCTTTGGGGAACCCGAAAACGCCGAAGAAGGAATTGGAGGAAAAGGAACGGCTCTTAGAAAGCCTGGAGCTACGGCGCCAGGCCGCCCAATCCAGTCGGGCGAAGGCGGACCTCGATGCAATCTACCTAGAAATGCGGGCGGTGCTTGAAGAATTGGATCGCTTACGCGAGACCCTCAATGGTCCGGCCCCAACCTCGCCGGACCCCATGGAAAATACGAAATGGGAGCCAACCAACACCACCTGGCTGGCAAGTGACGACATCCTTCTCGTATTCAAGCTCGCCGAACCCCGGAGCTACCTGTGGTTGGTTCAAAACACGGGCATCAAGGTTTTCACCCTACCGCCAAAAGGAAAAATTCGTGAATCCGCCCTCCCCTGGTTGCGCTTGTTGCGGTCGCCATGCCAAAGAGCGGATGCCGCCCAACGGGACATTCTCGCTCGAGAGTTGGGTAAGTCTTTGTTGGGTCCAATTGCTCAACAAATCCATGGCAAACGGCTATTGGTGGTCAAGGATGGCATTCTTTACCGCACGCCTTTGGCCGCGCTCATCCATCCTCTCAGCGGAGAACCCTTAGTCGCCTCTCATGATATCGTGTGTCTCCCCTCCGTCACCTTCGCGGCCTCTTTGAGCGCAATGCAAAAAACCGCGAACCATCCAAATCGCCTGGTTATCTTTGCCAGCCCCGACTATGGGGTGGCCGGGATGAGGAAAACCGGCGGAGCTCCGGCATTAGCGGCCCTGGGTCGTTCCGGCGAGGAATTGTCCTTGGCCATCGAGGCGACCTCCCTTCATTCGCTCCCCCCTTTACCGGGTTCCGGACGGGAAGCCGAGGCGTTGCACTCCATGATTCCCGATTCCCAAGTTTTTTTGGGATACAAGGCCAATGTGGATGGTTTTTACGATTTGGATTTCCAAGCCTTTAACATGTACCACTTCGCCTTGCACGGACTGTTGCATCCCTTCGAAACGCGGCTCTCGGGACTTATCTTTTCCCTGGTGGATGGAGAGGGCAGACCGCGTCCGGGGTTTCTGCGTGCGCGAGATGTGGCGCGCATGTCCATTCACGCGGAGTTGGTCACGCTGAGCGCCTGCCACACGGCTCGGGGAGAGGATGCTGGAGGCGAAGGCAATTGGGGATTGACACAGGCCTTCCTGCAGGCGGGCGCCCTTCGGGTAGTGGCGGGCCTTTGGATCGTGGACGATTGGGCCTCCGCGGAGTTGATGCCCCATTTTTACCGGGCCATGACGTCCGAGGGCCTGGCACCGGCGAGCGCATTGCGCCGCGCCCAAAATCAACTGCGCACCGAGGGCGCCTACACCGACCCCAGCTATTGGGCTGGTTTTGAATTGCATGGCGAGTGGCGCTGACCTCGGCCCCAAAAGCAAGTGGGGAATTAGAGAGCTTATTCCATCGCGAGGGTTCCAGAGTTGTGAAAAGAAATCTCTGGTTCGGTAAACCTATTTTCGGTTCTTGGTTTTCTACTCCATAGCAGACAGAGAGCTGTCCGCTTATTCCATTAGGAGAGGGACCATGAAAGAAACAGAAAAAAATCAGGATGTGGATATTACCCAATTGAAAAAATCCAGTCAGCCTCCTCGCGGAGAACCCAACGGTGAGGAGAACGATCACGGTTCTGGCGAGGTAAGCCTGGATCCGGAAGAATTGGACAACAACCAATAAACCAGCGCGGCCCCGCGGATTGGGGCCGCAACATTCTTGAAACAGGAGCAAAACATGCGCATATGGAACCTGCTTCTATTCTTAGGCCTGGCAGCCCTGCTTTGGGGTGGCAACCCACCTTCCACCTCACAAAACCCGATTTCTTCTAAGGCTCTCCCCAATAAAGAAGCAAACCAAACCGGAGCCACCAAAAGGGACTTGGAGATTGTGGAACAAAAACTGACCAACGCCCTGGCCGCTCAAAAAAACGATTTTGACCGCCGTTTGTTGCCCTTCGATAACTGGATGACTTTGCTTGGAGGCTGCCTCGGATTAAGTTTATTGGGTAGTTTCTTGGCCGTAAAAAAATATGAAAAAAGGCGCTTGGACATGGTGGAAAAGCGGCTTGAAAAAATTACCGAGCGAAAGCTATCCTTGATTCACCAACACCTAAATACTCTGGACTACGAGCGGGAAGTAAAGGAAAGATGGCGAATTCTCATTCTCGCTAATTCCGAAGATTTCACGGCCCTAGGATTGCTTGAAGGATTGGGGTTCAAATGTCTTGTACCCAAACCATATCCAGCTCTATCAAACTTGGATATCCAGGGTCATGAGGAATTGGGAGAAGACCGGGTCGACTTGGTGTTATTCGACCAACTAGATGAGGAACACATCGATTGCTATGTGGAGCTGAGCAGCAAACCCCTTTTCGTCGCTTACTCGCCGAGGCCTGGCCGTGTGAATGTGAAGGCACAATACAAAATCAATTTTGCCAACTCGCCCATGACGCTTTATAACCGCATCATTGAAGCCGCCCGTTATCAAAAATCCCTGATCAGGTCAGCGTAACAATACTAAGAGTGCATATCTTGACGACCAATGCAATTTCCGATTTTCGCTTCCTCCGTTTGGATTGGCGCGTGCTTAAGCCCATCACCCATATCCCGTCTTTTCAGGGCGTGTTGTGGTCTTCCCTGCTCCGTCACGCCTACAATTCATACCTCGGACATGGAGAGCGTTTCTTCAAAGTAGGGTTGCGCCTCGCGGCTCAGGATCTTGGGCGGACCCGTTTTCGAACCGGTTCCACCCTCCATCTCTATCTCGCGCTCCCCCGAGAAGAAGAACCGCGCCTCGCGCGAGTTATAGCCGCCCTCAATGGGTTGCCGGGCCTCCACGGCCAATTCCAGCCAGGCGTCACGTTACAGCTCTTGCGCGTGGTTTGCCGTCTCAGTGGGCGACCCTGGCCCGCCAATCCAGCGACCTCATTACACCCAAGGCGGTTCGAACGCGCGGTAGCGAGATTGTCGGACAGGGACCGTTTCCAACTTCGCTTCCATGGGCCCTTGCGCCTAACCATGCCGCCTCACAAAAAAAACAGGGGCCGTTACGCGGGACCAGCATTTTTCCGGGAGGACCCAGAAGCCGCCCAACGCCTCCTGGCCCCCTGCCAATCCACCCCACCGCAAGATCTAGCAATCGAGAATAGCTGCTTGCAATGGATCGATGTAGATTACGGCCGAACCACGCGGCCCAAGGTTCTGGGCGGCGTGCGGGGCGATTTGACCCTTCGCGGACGATTGCCTATCGATGCCGCGAGCCTTTTGATCACCCATCAATTTTTGGGATTTGGCAAAAACCGCGCCTTTGGTTTCGGCAATTTCTCTCTAATCGAAATCGCCCCCCATTTGGGTATCGCTCCTCTGCCACACAACCGCCGCGAGCGCCCCGGTAGACAGCCCCAAAAGCAGAAACAAGCCTCACCAGTTCAACTTCTCACGCCCTTGGGCGAAGACCTTTTTGCTCCGGTCTAGGAGAGGAATCACCCATCAAGAGACTTCTTCAAATCGATCCGAACCCCAACTTCAGGGTTCCGAATTGCCGAAATGACGCCTCTCTGGAAGGCTGCCATTTGCGGGGTAGCGAGAAGGGTTTTTGTCCCACAAATGAGCAAAAAAACCAAATGAGAATTTGCCGGGAAAATTACCCCGTTTTTGCATGGAGAGGCGGCTTCGGAGTAAACAGTTTTTAGGATTTGGGTTTTCTCTTGGGTAAAGACCCGGCCTTCCGGCCAAAGAAATTTTATCCGCGAGGTAACCCATGCAATACACCGATCTTCACGTGAAATTTTCGCCCTTGCTTGAAGACGGCAGTTTCGTCGTCACCATGCATTCCCGTTTTACCAAAAATGCAGAGACGCGCTTCCAACCGCCCTTCGCAATCGAGGACTTTGAGGGGGCTCTGCCGGATCTGCGTTGTCGCAAACTGCCCCGAGATTCGCCTTTCCACCCGAATCATCTGGGCCCCACCCTCTTCGAGGCCCTGTTCCACGGCAAGACCCTCAAGTGTTATGAACGCGCGCTCAAGCGGGCGCGCGGCCAGGTGCGCATCAAGCTCCACACCATGGCGAGCTCCGCTGGACATGAGTTGCTCAACCGCATCCCCTGGGAACTGATGCAACACTCCCGCGATCCAGACCCGCTCATCGTCATGCCACAAACCACCCTGGTGCGTTACCTTCCATGCGGCGTCGGGGGACCGGGAGTCATCCCCTTTCCACCCAAACTCCGAGTGCTGGTAGTGGTCCCGCGGCCCAAAAACAGCAAACAACCCCTCAACCCCGAGGACACGCTCCACAGCTTCCACAAGGTATTGGGAGAAGAAAACGTTACCCTCCTTCAGGAACCAACCTTGGAAGGTTTGAAACACGCCCTGGCCGAACAGAAATACCATATCCTCCATTTCACCACCCATGGCGTATTTCACCGGGGAAAGGGCCTCATCGAATTAGAGGACAGCGATGGCAAATCCCACAAGGTTAAAGACGAGGATCTGGCTCGGATGGTCCGCTCCGCAGGAGGCAAACTAAGATTGGTTACCCTCTTCTCTTGCCAAACCGGCCGCATGGGCTCCCATGCCGATGGCGCCAATTTCACCGGGGTTGCGCCCGCCCTTATCCAACGAGGCGTTCCCGCGGTGTTGGCTATGCAGTTCAACTTCACCATCGCCGCGGCACATGTTTTCATGGAGGAATTCTACTGGGCTCTGTCCAAGGGAAAACCCGTGGATACCGCGGCGGGTTGGGCGCGCACCCAACTGATTGTAAAAGAACTTCGCAAGCTGGACTGGTGTACCCCGGTGTTGTTCATGAGTACAGAGAACGGCCGCCTCTTTTCAAAGACCCAGCGCATCCACGTGAATACGGTGCTGGCCTTCGCCAATGCCGAGGATGGCGAGGAATTCGTGGACCTCTCGCAATGCTTTCACGGCAAGGGTTTAAAGGGGTTCCATTTGAGCGGCCGTTTGCGCTGGAACACGGATATCCTTCCAAAGCTCAAGGCCCTCAAAGGTTTTGTGGTGCCCGACCGGCCCATAACCTTTAGCGGTAAATCGCGCCTACCGGTTTGGCTGGCCCTAGGGTACCTGTTCGCCGAAACCGCTGGCGTAACCCTAAAGGTAGAGCAGTTAAACGCCGCGGCAAATGGCGGCCCCAAGCGCCAGGTGTGGTCTAGTAACGCCAGGCCCGAAGAAATCTCCTTTGAAATGCAGACCCAGAAGGGTAACCCCGCATTCCGTGACATGGTGGTCAACCTTTCCATCACCAAGCATATCGAGGCGGATGTGGGCCGCTATTTGGAAAAGCATCCCGCTCTCAAATGGCGGGAGTGGCGCCAAATTCATGTGTTGCCGGAACCTGGCCGTGACGGCCTGAAACGCGCGGGTCAAGCGGTGTCCCTGGCCCGGGAAATCGGTCGGCAAATCTCGGCCCGGGCCCAGCAAGAGGGCGTGCGCACGGTACACCTCTTCCTTTCCTGTCCCGCGGCCTTCGCCTTGTTCATGGGCATGCAACTCAACGCCTGTCGCACCCTCCAGGTCTATGAGTGGGACCGCCAGCAATACTTCCGCACCTTCCGTCTGAAATGAGGGGGTCAGCATATCAAACGGGGGAAACCATCCCCCGCCGAAGTAAACAAAAACCAGGAAAATAACCCATTGAATGTCAAGCTATTACGAAACTATCAAAAATTCTCTTGCGAGTTCGTATTTCACCCAGTGTCAGAGCCAAAAGCTAATTTTTTTCGAGGATCAAAAAACCTATTTTTAGTGGCGATGCCCATTCGACGGCTCAAATCTCACAATCCGTTTCAAACCAATGTATTACAAAACAAGGAGGCGCTAAATTTTTTGCCGCAACACATCAAATTTACCCAAGAAAAAAAGCTAAATCAAAACGCGCCATTTTGACGCGGTTTGTAGATCTAACCTAAGCCCTTGTATACCAACGGTTTGGGCAGATTGCTTCGCAGTCCGTCCGAGGGGGCGACTTGGACGGGATTGAAACGCACCTTCTGCACCGCTTCGGCGTAGGTCGGAGGTCCGTCCGAGGGGGCGACTTGGACGGGATTGAAACCTTCCTCCAGTTCAGC
>JBGTRP010000431.1:0-6595 GCA_041940685.1 Acanthopleuribacteraceae bacterium | reverse complement strand
ATAGGTGGTGGCGATGTCGATGGCCAGGTCCCGAATGGCCTCGTAGCTGAGGTTTCCCCCGCCCACCATCGCCGCCAGCCGGTCGTGAACCACCTGACCCCGGTGATAGGCGCCGTAGGTTTCAAAGGAACTGAAGGGCGGGTTGGGGTAATCGGCGGCGGATTTGTTGTTCCAGCCGCCGTAAAAGCCGCGGCCGGGGTTGCTGTCATGGGCTCTTTCCCGGACTACATCGATATCGTATTCGAGCGCGGCCACGCCCTCCATCGAGCCCTGGGGCACGCGGTACTCCCCGGGCGGACGGATGGGGTCGCGTCCCGACATCCAGTAGGCGATATTGCCGTCCCGGTCCGCGTAGCAGAAGTGCTGGCTGACGCCTACCCGGTCGATGGCCGCGCCGAACTCCGACATGCTTTCGGCGCGCGCGAGATCCAGAAAAGCGCCGATCGTATCAATCTCGTAGCCCCAATGGGCGTATTTCCAGGTGACCATTTTCGTGTCGTCCACGCGGGTGATCATGGGCCCGTGCTCGGTGCGGAAAATGGGCACGGGCTCGTCGGGAAAGCCGAAAATTTTGAAGATCTCCACGCGATGCGGCTCTTCGGGGGAGGGGTCGATATACACATCGGAGGTGTGAGCGTGTCCCACCTGCATGGACCAGGCGTGATGGGGGGTCCGGCCGATGATGATGCCCGGAATGCCGGGCACCGACATGCCGGAAATATTCAAGCCTCCCCCGCGGATGGAGCCTTCCACCACGAAGGCGGGCGCGCCCCAGCCCATTTGCGGGCCGGAATAGAGGATGGGATTGCCCGTGTCGGTGTGCGCGCCGGAAATGACCCAGGCATAGCTGCCCATCTTGATGTCGGCGCCGACGGAGGCCAGCAGTTGTTCCCGGGCCCTTGCCCGGTCCGAGGCCGCCGCGGCCAGGTTTCGGAAGCCGATATCCTGTCTCAGGCTGCCGATGACGGAATGGCCCTGGTTTCGGCGTTTGGCGGGAGCCGTTTGCGGAATCATGGTCAGGGCGTCCGGGTCGTTAACCCAGCGCAGGTCATTGAACATGGCGTCCGCGCTTTCGGGAAATTGGTCCTGCAGCGATTCCAGGAGCGCGGCATTGGCCATTTGGCCGGCGCCGTGATCGCTGGGATCGAACCGTCTCAACAGCCAAACCACGATGGCCAGGATATCGGTGGTTTCCCAGGATTCCAGGGGCAGAACCTGCAACCCGGGCGTCTGCAGCGGCAGCGCCAAAAACTCCGCGGGCGCCTCCCCGGGGTTGGCGTTGGTCTCCGCGATATGGCGATTGACCCCGTCCGTATAGGCCTGAACCGCGATCTTGGCGTCGGGTTCCAATTCGGCGAAGGCCGTCTGCAATTCCTCGGTGGAATAGCTGGTCATGCGGGTGAAGATATCGGAACTGATCGCGTTGACGCTGAGGTACTCGGAGAGACGGCCCACGGCCAGCCTTCTGAAAAACTCCATTTGGAACAGCCGGTCAAAGGCGACGCTATGGCCCATGGCCTCCATGACATCGTAGAGCGAGCCGCCCTCGATGAACCAAATGCCCACCTCATCGCGGGAAACCGAGGCGAGGCTTCGCGGCTCCGCCTCGTTGGTCCACAGAAAGGCGGCGCCCGGGATGTCGCCGCGCAGGGAGGTAAGCGCGAGATTCTGGGTGGCGTAAACCTCGTAGTAGGCGCCTTCCTGGGCAAACGGGGTTCCGTTGGGGTCGCCGATTATATAAAGGCCCTTGGCCATGGGCGCCAAATCGTCTATGGCCAGGACCGCCTGAAGCGTGTGGCCCGACGCGTCCTTTTGGGCCACCCATACGTCGGTGGTCCGGGTTCCCGAATTGACGACCGCGAAACCGTCGAAAACGCTGCTCCAATCGCCCGCAAAAAGGCGGTAGCTGGATGCGTGATCCGAGGATTCCCCAACATGGGCCGGACTGCCGCCCGTGTTCGCGGCATAGGCCACGGTTACCCGCACCGATTCTCCCTCGATGGCGAAATGAGAAACCGCATCCGTGCCGAACAGATCCGCCGGCGCGAATTCCAGGGTCGCCGAACCGTCGATGTTGCCGTTGATTTCCGTCAATGTCGCGCCGTCGGACGCATAGGGGATCAATCGGTAATCCGCCGTGTTTACCGATGTGTTTTCAACGATTACCGTGGTGGAAAAACCACCGCCCGCACGGGTGAGATGGGAAATCAACCGAACCGGGCCGGGCGGTTCCGTGTCCAATACGGGGCTGGCCTCGTTGGCCCACAAAAAGGTGGAGCCGGGAATATTGCCGCGTAACGCGGTAAGCGCCAGGGCTTGCGACGAGCTGACCTCGAAATAGGCGCCCGGTACGGGATCGAACGGCGATCCGTTGGGGTCTCCGATCACATAAAGGCCCTTGCCCATGGGGGCGAGGTCGGCGATCGCGGTCTCCGTTTGGATTGCCCTTCCGGCCGCGTCCATTTGGGTTACGGTAACGGGCGCCGACGCTGCCCCCGTGTTGACCACCGCGAACCCATCGAAAACCGTGGCCCAATCACCGGGAAAGATGCGGTAGGCCGTGGCCTGGATGGAAGACTCGTCCAGATGCGCCGGGCTGCTGTTCTCGGCAAGCGAGGCATAGGCCACCCTCACCAGCACATCGGCGCCCTCGATGGTGAAGTGAGACGCTTCCTCGCTGGAGCCCGCGAACAACTCGGCCGCATCAAATGTGGCCACGGCCTGACCCTCCAGGACGCCTTCCACCCGCAACTGGGCGCCCGCGCCGTCCAACAGCGGATTGCCGTTGCTGTCGAATGGCGTCAGGGCATAGGCCGCGGTCTCCACGGATTGGTTGGCGAGGATGACCGTGGTGGCAAAGTTTCCGCCGGGCCGGGTCACATGGGAAATGATCCTCGTCTGTCCGAAAAGGTTTCCCATTCCCAGGATGGAAAGAAAAACTGAGCCATACACGAGCACTCGCTTGCTGGACATGCGTCGGACCTCCTCGTTTCGCTGCGCCATGATTGCAATATTCTCTATAATTCTAGCAAACAGAAGAACATATCCCGTTCTTCCAAACTTTTGCGGAGAAGTGGGTTAAAAACTGTCGCTAAACCGACGGAATAATCCATATCTTAACTTTTATCCAAAGGGTTTACCAATCCTTCTACGCAACTCTCCTGAGGCTTCTGAGTTTCATTGAATAATAAATTATAGCCATCATGTGGAATTTCTGACACAGGAAGCGAAATACCGTCATTTGATTTGGTTTTCCCCGGGTCATACTCCCATTTCTCAATAGCTTACCTACCGTTGGAAACCTAAAGATTGCAACCCCTTACTTCTTTTGGTAAGCTATTTTATTTCCAAAGAATAGGTTCATCACTAATGAATGCCTTTAGGTGAAAAATTGAAGGATAGTGTATGTAAAAAATACAGATAAACGGTCATTTCATCTAAGTCGCGGCGTGAATTGGGAGCAGCGGGCATGTACTTAGAACAAAACCTTGGTGACCGCAAAAGCGGCAACCCGTCCTCCCTTATCGCGATTTTGAGAGAGAATGCCGCCACCAGGGCCGCCCATCCGGCGTATATTTTTTTAAAAGATCGTGGTCGGAGAGAAGCGCGTCTGAGCAATGGTGAAATCGACCTCCAGGCCCGCGCGATCGGCGGCTTTTTGCAGAGCCGTTTTCGCCCCGGCGACCGGGTCGTTTTGTTTTTCCCGCCGGGTCTGGAGTACATCGCCGCTTTTTGGGGCTGTTTGTACGCGGGCATGGTCGCGGTTCCCCTCTACCCTCCGCGCCCCAACCAGAAACGATCGAGAATCGAAAATGTGTTGGCGAGTTGCGAGGCTTCTCTTGCGCTGACCATGGCGGCCATGCGGCCCACGATTGCCGCGGCCCTGGCCGAAACCGAGAGATCGGGAGAGTTGCCCATTATCGCGGTTGAAAGCATCGGGGAACATTTTGCCGAAAGCTGGCGGGAACCCCTCATTCGCCGCGATGGCGGGAGCTCGGATACCATCGCCTTCCTGCAATATACCTCGGGCTCCACGGGGACGCCCAAGGGCGTGATGGTCTCCCACGCCAACCTGATGGCCAATGAAGCGGCAATGGCGCGCGCCTTTCAATGCACGGAAAACGATCTTTGCCTGAACTGGCTGCCCATGTACCACGACATGGGGTTGATCGGCAACGTGCTGCACCCGCCCTATATAGGCTTTCCCTCGGTTCTGTTTTCGGCGGTTGATTTTATTCGAGACCCCTTCTTTTGGCTGGAGGCCATCTCCCGTTATCGCGCATCCGTATGCGGCGCGCCCAATTTCGCCTATGAACTCCTGCTGCGGAGAATGGATCCGGAGCGCCTCCGGGGGCTCGATTTGAGTTGCTGGCGCGTGGCGTATAACGGCGCCGAGCCCGTGCGCATCGAAACCATGCGGCGTTTTTCCCGCGCTTTCGAGGGCGCAGGCTTTCGCGAGGAAAGCTTTTTGCCCTGCTATGGAATGGCGGAGGCGACGCTGTTTATCACGGGAATCGAACCGGGAGAGGCGCCAGGCGCGCTCAGGGTGGACCGCGCCGCGCTTTCCGAGCATGAAATCCTTTCCTCTGAGGAAGGGGGCCAGGAGATCGCGAATTGTGGACAGCCCGATCCCAATCACGAGATCCGCATTGTTGACCCCGCTGGTTTGACCACGTTGGGAGAAAGACAGGTAGGCGAGATTTGGGTAAAGGGCCCGAGCGTGACTCATGGTTACTGGGACCTGCCGGAAGAAACATCCGAGGCCTATGGCGTCTTTCCCGCGGATTCCGAAAGCGGCCCCTTTCTGCGCACGGGCGATTTGGGTTTCCTATCCGGCAACAGCCTGTACCTTACCGGGCGCATCAAGGAGCTGTTGATCATCCGCGGCCGCAACCACTATCCGCGCGACATCGAGCGAAGCGCGGCGTCCGTTTCTCCCATGCTGAACCAGGACCGCGCCGCCGCGTTTTCGGTGACCGTGGATGGCGAAGAGCGTTTGGTGGTGATTCAGGAGGTAGAACGCGGGTTTATGCGCAAAATCTCAGCAGGGGAGACCATCGAAGCTATTCGCCAGGCGGTTTTCGACCAGCATCAGTTGCGCGCCTACGCGGTGGTTCTGCTGAGGCCCGGCGGCGTTTTTCTGACATCGAGTGGTAAGGTTCAGCGCTTTCTCTGCCGGGAAGCCTTTCTGGCAAACCAGTTGCGGGCCATTGAATCCAGCATTATCGAGCAAAACGACGGGGTGGAACGGGCCGGCGGCAACCGGGAGAGTATTTTGGAATCCGAACAACCGCTCGCCTCCCTGACCCATTACGTCCTGCACACGCTCGCGGGCGGGCTGGGGCGCGATCCCGAATCGATCGGCCAGGACCGCCCGCTGACAAGCCTCGGCTTGGATTCGATCCTGGCCGTGGAGCTTCAACACCGTATCGAGCAGGATTTGTCCATTGCCCTGCCGCTCACGGCTTTGATCGATGGATCGAACATCGAGGCGCTGGTGGAAAAGACCTGGCGGTTGATGCAGGGTCCGCGTCGCGAGGCGCGGGACATTGCGGCCGGCGAAATACCTGATGTGCTTCCCCTATCCTTCAACCAACGCTCCTTGTGGCTCCATCACCGCCTTGCTCCGGACAGCCCCGTCTACATTCTGGCTCGGGCCTTCGAGCTCCACGGGAAGGTAGACGCGACGGCCCTGCGCGCCGCGTTCGACCAATTGGTAAAGCGGCACGCCATCCTGCGCACCGTTTATCAGGGTGGGGAAGACGCGAAGCAACGCGTGCTGCCCGATGCGCCCGATTATTTCCAGGAACTCGACCTCCGCCATCTCGACGCCGCGGAACTGAGAGACTTTCTCCATGACCGGGCTCACGAACCCCTCGATCTGGCGCGCGCGCCCCTGCGGGTGCGCCTGATAGCGATCGCCGGTGGCGGGCATGTGCTTCTGATCGCGGTCCATCACATCGCCGTGGACCTGTGGTCCCTGGTGATTTTGATGGAAGAACTGACGGTATTATATCCCAAGGCGCACGCGCTTTCCCTGCCGGAGGCTCCTTCTTACGCCCAGTTCACCCTGGAGCAGGCCGCATTGGAGGGGGAGAGCGAACGGGAAGCGCGGTTGGCTTTTTGGAAGGGCGTGTTGAAGGAGCCCTCGCCCCCGCTCGAACTGCCCGCCAGCCGCGCCCGGCCCGCGACGCCTTCCTATTCCGGGGCCGCCCTCGATTTTCACATCGGGGCCGAGACCGCGGCTCGGATCCAGGCCTTGTGCCTGGACTTGGGGGTGACGCCCTACACGGTTTTACTGGCCGCCTATCAGGCCCTGCTCCTGCGCTACACGGGCCAGGAAGATCTGGTCGTGGGGATACCCGATAGCGGGCGTCGCGAGGCGAAGTACGACCAGACGCTGGGCTTTTTTGTCAACCCCCTTCCTTTGCGGATCGACCTGTCGGGACGGCCCTCCTTCGCCCGGCTCCTGGCCCGCGTCGCGCGCGCCCTGCGAGACGTTTTGACCCACGCCCTGCCGCTGCAACGCCTGGTCGAGGCCTTCCAAGGGGATCGCGATCCCAGCCGCGCGCCCTTTTTCGATACCGCGGTAGCC